>CAYPUS010000076.1:3441-8934 GCA_964413815.1 uncultured Aquabacterium sp.
GTGCCGGAACCCGGCGTGTGGGCCTTGTGGCTGGCGGGCATCGCGGCCGTGGGGTTTGTGGTGCGCCGTCGCGGTTGAAGAAACAGAGCCCCCAAGCTCGCACCCGCTCGCTACCCCCGCAAAAAAAGGGGGGCCGTCCGCCAACGGCCCGGCCAAGCCGGATCCCTGGTGTTCGCTGGGTCGGACAGCGCTGCTTAATGACAAGAGATTCGTGATGATCAATCTGGAAATTCCCCGCAAGTTCAAGCCCCTGGTGCGCCAGGCCCATGAAACGGCTGCCGAGGTGCTGCGCCCGATCTCGCGCAAGTACGACCGCGCCGAGCACAGCCGCCCGGTCGAGCTGGACATGATGGCCGCCGTCATCGATGGCATGAACGATGGCAACAGCGAAGTGGGTGGCACGGGCGCCACCGGCGTGCGCCGCGATGCGAGCGACACGGCGCAAGGCAACCGCAACGGCACCAACATTTCCACCTGCCTGTCCATCATGGAGCTGTGCTGGGGTGATGTGGGCATGTTGCTGTCCATGCCGCGGCAGGGCCTGGGCAATGCCGCCATCGCCTCTGTGGCCAATGAAGAGCAGCTCAATCGTTTCAAGGGCCGCTGGGCCGCCATGGCCATCACCGAGCCGGGCTGTGGTTCGGATTCGGCCGCCATTCGCACCACCGCCAAGCTCGATGGCGACCACTACGTGCTCAATGGCGAAAAGATCTTCGTGACCGCCGGTGACCGCGCCGACCTGGTGGTGGTGTGGGCCACGCTGGACAAGAGCCTGGGCCGCGCGGCGATCAAGTCCTTCGTGGTCGAGAAGGGCACGCCGGGCTTCGATCTGGTGCGCCTGGAGCACAAGCTGGGCATCCGTGCGTCGGATACCGCGCACTTCATCCTGAGCAACTGCCGCGTGCCCAAGGAGAACCTGCTGGGCGATCCGGAAGTCAACCCGGAAAAGAGCTTTGCCGGCGTGATGCAGACCTTCGACAACACGCGTCCCCTCGTGGCCTCGATGGCCGTGGGCCTGACGCGCGCCTGCATCGAGGAGATGGGCCGGATCCTGCAGTCCTGCGGCATGAAGCCGGACTACGCCAGCCCCATCCACCGTCAGCCTTCGGCCGTGGCCGATTTCATCCGCATGCAGGCCGACTACGAGGCCGCGCGCCTCTTGACCCTGCAGGCCGCCTGGATGGCCGACAACGCCCAGCCCAACTCGCTGCAGGCCTCGCTGGCCAAGGCCAAGGCCGGGCGCACCTGCGTGGAGGTCGCGCTCAAGTGCGTCGAGCTGGCTGGCAGCATCGGCTACACCGAGACGGCGTTGCTGGAAAAGTGGTCGCGCGATGCCAAGATCCTCGACATCTTCGAAGGCACGCAGCAGATCCAGCTGCTGATCATCGCGCGGCGCCTGCTGGGCAAGAGTTCGGCCGAGCTGAAGTAAGCAGGCCGCCCCCCGGTCTGGCCGGGCATGACGACCTAGAATGGCGCCCCTTGCGGCGCCATGTCGCTTTCTGAATGGCCGGTTTTCCGGCGCCCGCCTGCTGTGTCCATGAACATCGTCGTCAAAGAAGAACTGCGTGCCTACATCGATCCCTTGACCCCCGAGGAGCACGAGGCGCTGGAGCGCAGCATCCTGGCAGAAGGCTGCCGCGATGCGCTGGTGCTGTGGGGCGATGTGCTGGTCGATGGCCACAACCGCTACGGCATCTGCCAGAAGCACGACATCCCCTTCAACACGGTGCAGCATCCCCATTTCAAGTCGATGGAGGATGTGCACCTGTGGATGATCGACCAGCACCTGGGCCGGCGCAGCGTCTCGGACTTCCAGCGCGGCGTGCTGGCCTTGCGCAAGAAGGAGATCCTTGCGGCGAAGGTGCAGGCTGCGGTGCCTGCCCCGGCTGAGTCGGGCGCCGAGGATGGGACCGGGGGCGCCGCGCAGTCAGTGGCCGATGGCGATGCGGGTGCGCAAGCCAAGCCGGCTGCCCGGCCGGCCGAGCCCCTGCCCAGCCGCGAGGCGCTGGCCAGGGCCGCCCGCGTCAGCAGCACCACCATCAGCCAGATCGAGAAGATCCAGAAGGCCGCCGCGCCCGAACTGGTCGCGGCCGTGAAGTCGGGCGAGATCTCCATCAATGCGGCGGCGGCCGTGGCCTCGCTGCCGGTCGAACAGCAGGTGGCCGCCGTGGCCGGCGGCAAGAAGGAACTGCGCGAGGCCGCGCGGCAGGTGCGTCAGGCCAAGGCCCAGGCGCGGGCGCAGGCCGTGGGCGAGCTGCTGCAGCAAGAGCCGTCTGGTGACGCCCAGGCCGCACCTTGGGATGGCGAGGCGCTGCAGGCACTGCCAGAAGGCCTGGCACCCGAAGACGCCTTGCGCGAAGGCGAGTCGGCCCAGGCCCACGCCGCGCGCCTGCTGCAGACCGTGGCCCGCCTGCGCGCCGAGAACGCGGCGCTGCGGCAGCGCCAGGAAGCAACTGGCGTCTGATTGACCGTCCGATCGGCCGTGGGCCCTGGCCGCAGGGGTCAAGTTCCCTGGCTTGGCGGCCGATAATCCTGAAAGAGGTGGCCCACTTTTGCGCCACCTGTTGCGGCCACCCAGGCCGGCCCGAGCAGGACCCTCGCCGCCATGTCTTCTTCCAGCAAGCCCGGTTTGTGGCACCGCCTTTCTGCCTGGCTCGACGCCAGCCGCGGCTGGCCGCCCGAGGTGCGCCAGGCGCATGCGCTCATCCGCGCTGTCGATGCGGGTGGCGTGCCGTTGAACCCGGCCAAGGTCAATCAGATCGGCCGGGCCCTGGGCCTGGAGATCTCCGCCAAGGCCCCGGTCGAGCAGACCATCGAACGCATCAGACAGGCCCTGGCACGGGTGGGCTGACAGCCACTCAGCGGGCGCGGTTCGTCAGGTTCGGGTAGGCCCCGGTCGGCAAGCTGAGCGTGCCGCTGCCGCCTTCGCCCCGCACCGCAGCCGGGACATGCGCATACAAGCTGTTGTCCACAACCCCTCGCCCCAGCGTGGCGTTGAAGTCCCTGCCCCAGGCCAGCACGCGCCCGTCGTTCAGCAGTGCCAGGCCGTGGCGTTCGCCCGCAGCCACCGAGGCCACGCCGCTCAGCGGGGCCAGGCCTGCTTCTGCGACCACCAGCCGGGGCTGCAGCACACGCTGACCGGCCGGATTGCCCTGGCCATCGCCTGCCTCGCCGTGGTTGTTGAGGCCCCAGGCGTAGACCTGCCCATCGTTGCGCAGGGCCAGCGCATGGCCGCCCGAACTCCCTTGAAAGATCGTTAATTTGTGGCGAAAAGCGCCGCGGATGATATCAATATCACCCCATGATTTCAGCCACCCGCGGCGTCTGGGCTAGGATCTTCGGTTCCCGTTTACCGCGTTACGCTGCAGTCCGATGTCCGCGCATGCTTTTCCTGTTTTGCTCATTGCCAACCGCGGTGAGATCGCCATCCGCATTGCGCGCGCCGCCACCGAGCTGGGTTGGCGCACCGTCGGCCTGGTGGCCGATGACGAAGCCGATGCCCTTCACGCCACCCACATGGATGCGGTGGCCACGCTGCCGGGGCGCGGCGTGGGGGCCTTCCTGCACATCGAGCAGGTCGTGGCGGCGGGTGTGGCCCAAGGCTGCACCCATGTCCATCCGGGCTACGGCCTGCTGAGCGAGAACGCCGATTTCGCGCGGGCCTGCGCGGCGGCCGGCCTGGTCTTCGTCGGCCCCTCGCCCGAGGTGCTGGACTTGCTGGGCGACAAGGCCCAGGCGCGGGCGCTGGCCCGCCGGTGCCAGGTGCCGGTCACGGCCGGCATCGACAGCGCGACCACGCTGGGCCAGGCGCAGGACTTCTTTGCACAGCTGGCGCCCTCGGGTGCCGATGGCCATGCGGCCATGATGATCAAGGCCCTGGCCGGCGGTGGCGGGCGCGGCATGCGCATCGTCGAGCAAGCCGACGAGATCGCGCCGAGCTTTGCCCGCTGCCAGGCCGAAGCCTTGGCCGCCTTCGGGCGCGGCGATGTCTATGTCGAGCAACTGGTGCGCCGCGCGCGGCACATCGAGGTGCAGGTGCTGGGCGATGGCACGGGCGCCGTCAGCCATGCCTGGGAGCGCGATTGCACCGTGCAGCGCAGCCATCAGAAGCTGATCGAGCTGGCGCCCGCGCCTGCGCTGGATCCGGCCTTGCGCCAGCAACTCCTGTATGCGGCGGTGACGATGGCCCAGGCCGTGGCCCTGCGCGGCCTGTGCACCTTCGAGTTCCTGCTGGACCTGGATCAGCCCGATGCGCCCGCCTGGTACTTCATGGAAGCCAACCCGCGCCTGCAGGTCGAGCACACGGTCACCGAGGCCGTCACCGGTCTGGATCTGGTGCAGCTGCAACTGCGCCTGTCGCAGGGCGCGAGCCTGGCCGAACTGCAGGTGCGTCAGGATGAGATCCCCGCACCGCGCGGCGTGGCCATCCAGGCGCGCGTGAACCTCGAGCGCATGGCCCCCGATGGGCGCGCGATGCCCGCTGGCGGCACCTTGCGCGCTTACGAGCCGCCATCGGGGCCCGGCGTGCGGGTCGATGGGCATGGCCATGCCGGCATGCAGCCGCATCCTGGTTTCGACACCTTGCTGGCCAAGGTGGTCGTGCACCATCCGCAAGGCTTTGCCGCGGCCTTGCAGCGCACGCGCCGTGCGCTGGCCGAGTTCCGCCTTGATGGCATCGACAGCAACATCGCCTTTCTGCAGGCGCTGCTGGCGCACATGGACATCGCATCCTGGCAGGTCGACACACGTTGGCTGCAAAGCCATGTGCAGGCCCTGCTGGCCGCGGTGCCCGCCCAGCCCAGGCCACGGGCGCTGCCCCATCTCTGGCACCCAGGGCCGCAACAGGACGCGGGCCGGCGCTTGAGCGCCGACGTGCCGGATGATGGCGTGGCCGTGCTGGCCACCGTGCCAGGCTCCCTGGTGAGCTTGCTGGTCGCACCTGGTGAGCAGGTGCGCGCAGGCCAGCGCGTGGCGCTCATCGAGGCCATGAAGATGGAGTTCGACATCGTGGCCACGCAAGGTGGCCGCGTGCAGGCCTGGCTGGCCGAGCCGGGCAGCGTCGTGGAGGAAGGGCAGGCCCTGCTGGCCATCGACCCGGCCGACGACGATGGCCAGGCCCATGCGACACAGGATGAGGCGCTTGACCCGGACCACATCCGCCCCGATCTGGCCGAGGTGATCGAACGCCACGCGGTGACGCGGGACGCGCGCCGCCCTGAGGCTGCGGCACGCCGGCACGCCAAGGGCCACCGCACCGCACGCGAGAACGTCGATGACTTCCTCGACGAAGGCAGCTTCATGGAGTACGGGGCGCTGGCCCTGGCCTCGCAACGCGGCCGCCACACCGAAGCGGAACTGATCCGGCGCAGCCCCGCCGATGGCCTGATCGCCGGCCTGGGCACGGTCAACGCCGCGCTGTACGGCCAGCAGGCCGCGCGCTGCATGGTGCTGGCCTACGACTACACCGTCTTTGCCGGGACGCAGGGCATCACC
>CAYPUS010000076.1:8944-11207 GCA_964413815.1 uncultured Aquabacterium sp.
TCACCAACCACAAGAAGACCGACCGCATGCTCAACCTGGCGCTGCAGCGCCGCCTGCCCCTGATCCTGTGGGCCGAAGGCGGCGGCGGGCGCCCCAATGACGAATACCCCGGCGTCAGCCTGCTCGACAACATGACCTTCCTGGGCATGGCGCGCCTGAGCGGCCAGGCGCCCACGGTGGCCATCGTCAACGGCCGCTGCTTCGCGGGCAACGCCTCGCTGGCCGGTTGCTGCGACGTCATCATCGCCACGCGGGACACCAGCATCGGCATGGCCGGCCCCGCGATGATCGAGGGCGGTGGCCTGGGCCGCTTTGCGCCCGAGGAAGTGGGCCCTGTCAGCGTGCAGGCGCCCAATGGCGTGATCGACATCGTGGTCGAGGACGAGCGCGAGGCGGTCAAGGTCGCGCAGCAGTACATCGGCTACTTCCAGGGCCGCGCGGACAACTGGAAGTGGGCCGACCAGCGCACGCTGCGCCATGTCGTGCCCGAAAAGCGCACGCGCGTCTACGACATCCGCCAGGTCACGGACACCGTCTTCGACACCGGCTCGGTGCTGGAGCTGCGCCGCGACTTCGCGCCCGGCATGCTCACCTTGCTGGCGCGGCTGGAAGGCCGGCCGGTGGGTGTGATCGCCAACGATCCGCGCCACCTGGGCGGGGCGATCGACGCGGCCGGCGCCGACAAGGCCGCGCGCTTCATGCAGCTGTGCGATGCCTATGACATCCCGCTGATCGCCTTGTGCGACACGCCCGGCTTCATGGTGGGGCCCGATGCGGAAAAGACCGCCACCGTGCGCCACTTCTCGCGCATGTTCCTGGCCGCGGCCAGCCTCACGGTGCCTTACTTCACCGTGGTGCTGCGCAAGGGCTATGGCCTGGGTGCGCAGGCCATGACGGCCGGCAGCCTGCTGGCGCCGGACTTCACTGTGGCCTGGCCCACGGGCGAGTTCGGGCCCATGGGTTTTGAAGGCGCGGTCAAGCTGGGCTTTGGCAAGCAGCTCGAAGCCATCGCCGACCCGGCCGAGCGGCAGCAGGTGTTCGAAGGCCTGGTGGCCGCGGCCTACGAAAAGGGCAAGGCCCTGAACATGGCGGCCCACCTGGAACTGGACGATGTGATCGACCCGGCCGACACGCGTCGCTGGCTGGCGCGCGGACTGGCCGCCATGCCCGAGCCGGCCCGGCGCGATGGGCGCAAGCGGCCTTTCGTGGACGCGTGGTGATCGCGACCTTGGGCTAACATCCGCGGCTCATCCACCACATCGGGAGCCGCATGAACGCCACGAGCACCGCCAAGCCGAATCAGCTCAGCCGCACCGTCGCGCAATTCCAGCGCCTGCCGGCCTTCATGCGCAACGGCGTCACGAGCCTGGCGCTGGGCAGGGTCGTGCCGCTGGTGGGGACGGCCGGCCTGCGCTTCGAGGTCATCAGCCCCGATCAGGTGGTGGTGACGCTGCGCAACCGTCGCAAGGTGCAGAACCACATCAAGGGCATCCATGCCGCGGGCATGGCCCTGCTGGCCGAGACGGCCACGGGCTTTTGCGTGGGCATGAACCTGCCGGATGACAAGCTGCCCCTGATCAAGACCCTGAAGGTGGATTACCTCAAACGCGCGCAAGGCGATCTGCGCGCCGTGGCCCAGCTGCGGCCCGAGCAGATCCAGCAGATCCTGACGCAGGACAAGGGCGAGGTCACGGTGCCCGTGCGCATCACCGATGACACGGGCCAGGAGCCCATCCAGTGCGAGATGGTCTGGGCCTGGGTGCCCAAGCAGCGCAAGGGTTGAGGCAGGGCCCTCAGGCCGAAGCTTTGGCTGTCACGGCCTTGCCGCTGCGCAGCCCCAGCTTGTCCATCAAGGCCTTGTCCTTGTCGAAGTCCGGGTTGCCGGTGGTCAGCAGCTTGTCGCCGTAGAAGATGGAATTGGCGCCGGCCATGAAGCACAGGGCCTGCACGGCCTCGCTCATGGTCTGGCGGCCGGCCGACAGGCGCACGCGCGCGGTGGGCATGGTGATGCGGGCCACGGCGATGGTGCGCACGAACTCCAGCGGATCGAGCTGCGGCGTGTCGGCCAGCGGGGTGCCGGGCACGCGCACCAGGTCGTTGATGGGCACGGATTCGGGATAGGCAGGCAGGTTGGCCAACTGGGCGATCAGGCCGGCGCGGCCTTCACGCGTCTCGCCCATGCCCACGATGCCGCCGCTGCACACCTTGATGTTCGCTTCGCGAACGTGGCCCAGCGTGTCCAGGCGGTCCTGCATGTCGCGGG
>CAYPUS010000077.1:0-11167 GCA_964413815.1 uncultured Aquabacterium sp.
TGCAGGCAGCCGGCCAGCCGGTCGGCATCGAGCACGGTCATCATGGCCCGGTGGGGCCCCTGTTCCTGCCCCCGCACGATGGCCTCGGCGGCAGGGTCATGGCGGTCCATGCCTTCAGGCAGCGCGTGCAGGGCTTGGGCGGGCACGGTCAGGATGCCCGCCAGTTCATCGACGAGCAGCGCAAAGCGAAAGCCGTCGCGGCTGCTGCACACGACCACCATGCGCCCGCTGTCATCCGGGGCGGCACCGTGGCCGCGCAGGGTGCGCAGGTCGACCACGGGCAACATCCGCTCCTGGTGCAGCAGCAGACCGGCCAGATGGGCGGGACTGCCGGGCACCGCGGTCAGGCGGCGGTGCGGCAGGGCCTCGATCACCTGCTGCGCCTCGATGCCGATGTGCTGGCCCGCGCTCAGGAAGGTGGCCAGGGTGCGGTCGCCGGGGGCGGGTCGCGATGGCGGGATCACCACGCGTGCGCCACGGGCCTCATCCCCTGTGCGCTGCGCAGGCTGGTGCAAGGGCAGCAGCAGCATCGCCAGAACATCCTCGGCCTTGCCCTGGCAAGCCCCGCGGTACTCCCGGTAGCCGGCCGCCATGACGATGCCGGCGGCGTGCGGCACCCGGTCGATGTCAAAGACCTCCCCGCGCGATTGGCCAGACAGCAGTCCTTCCCATGCCGCATGCGGCAGCGGCAGGGCTGAGCCCGCTTCGAAGCGCGCATCCGTGCTGGCCACCACCAGGCCGGCGCGTGTCACGTACAGCGCGGCCATGGCGCCGCTGTGCTGGCCGGCGCCATCGTGGGGGGCCGGCAGGGCGTCCCGGAGCATGGCCTCGAACTGCGGCGCGGCATCGAAGACGATGGCGATGGCGCCCAGGGTGCGACCGGCATCGTCGTGCACCGCGGCGGCGTACACATAGGTGGGCCGGTCGCCGTACAAAGGCGATGGCTCGAAATCCGATTTGGCCCAGGCCTGATGGTCCGTGAGGCGCAAGGCCGCATCCAGCCAAGGCGCGGCCATCTGGCGGCCCAGCCACTCTTGGGCATCGCCGCCCGAGATCGCCACGACCTCGCCTTGCGCGTCGAACAGCACCAGCCGCGCATACACCGTGTAGAGGCTGTTGATGTGGGCCAGCACCTCGCAGGCCTGGCGCTGTGTGGCGCCATCGCGGCAACGCAAGGCTTCGCGCAGCGAGCCGTCCAGTGACCACCAGCGGCAGTCGTTGGCGCGCTCGTAGAGGTTGCGGTCCATGATGTCGATGGCCAGGGAAGCCCGAAAGCGCAGATCGCGCAGCACCGAAGCGGCCACCGACTCACCCAGCTCCGTGATGGCCTGCTCGAACACCAGGCGGATGCGCTCGCCTGTCAGGCTGACCTGCTGCAGCAGCGCGGCGGCAAAGCGGGTGCCATCGCTGCCGTTCGTGCTGTGCCGCGGGTCCACACCACTTTGGGCATCGTTGTGATGCCGGGCGTGCAGCTCCCAGTTCCAGACCGAACGCTCCAGCCCTTTCTGGATCTCGTGGGCCTGACGGGGAATGGCCTGCAGCGCCTCATCGAAAAAGGCGCTCGCATCGATGGCCAGTGCGTCCGATGCCCGGGCGCCCTCGCCCATGCCGAGGCGGCCCAGCCGGGCCAGCGTGGTGTCGAAGGCCGCTTCCAGCGGGACCAGCGCGCAGCCCAGCCAGCCCGGACCCATATAGCCCTGGTAGCCGTTGGAGCGTGTGGCCACGGCCAGGTAGAGCCGCCCCGCGAAGCAGATGCATTGGTGGCCCGCCCGATCGGGGTCGATGGCCAGGCGCTCGCCCACCGGGATGCGCAGCGCGTCGGAGCTGGCGATCACCTCGCCACGCGCATCGCACAGCAAGAGCAGCTGGAAGGGGTCGCCGTCGATGAGGTGGGTGAAGATGCCCGCCATCTCGTCATCCAGCCTGAACGACAGCACCAGCGCGCCCAGGGTCTGCGCACGCGCATCGCGGATCGGTGCGGCATAGGTCAGGGCACGCCGGCCATCGAGCAGGGCCTGGCGCTCGAAGCGTTCGACAAAACCCAGCTTGCCGTTCAGGGTCTCGTGCAGGACATCGTGCCCGCAATGGCGCGCCGCGGCGGTTTCGTCGAGCCGGGCCAGCACCGTTCCATCGCTGCCCAGCACGATCACGTCGTCGTACACCGAGTACTTGGCGACATAGGCCTGCAGGCGCGGGCCCAGCGCCTGCTGCGCGGCGACCGCATCCAGGCCGGCGGCCAGCGCCTGGCGCACCGCGCTGTCGGTGGCGAGAAAACCCACGTCGGCCGTTCGCTCGAAGAGATTGCGCACCAGGATGTCGACGGCCACCTGTGCCTTGCCTCGCAAGGTCTGCACCAGGTTGTCCAGCAGCCGCTGGGCCAGGGTGTTGAGCAGCTTGCCCGACAGGGTCTTGAAGCCTTCGCCTGTGGTGGTGATGTCGGCGGCAATGCCGCTCATCTGGCCCAGAAGGGTCAGATGGTCCCAGCTGTCCTGCAGGCGCTGCAGGGCCTCACGGTGGTTGTTGACGCTGTCCATGCGCGGCAGCAAAGGCGCTAGCGCGGCGTCGAACAGCATGCCTTTGACGGGGATCTGGCTCATGTCCTGCTTTCCTCAAATGGAGGCCCCATGGCGGTGTGCAAGTCACGAGGGATCGGATCTGCCAAGGCAGACTTGAGCGGCGACTTTGTCCGAGTCCAGCGCTGGGACAATCGCAGCGGATGTGCCGTGAACTACTGCCAGCGATGCACGAAAGCAGTGCCTGCCTCTGCACGAATTCGGGGCATGGCGAGCGAGCCAATTGGGGCCCACGTCAGCGGGGCCACAGCACCCACATCGCCAGCGGCTGCTTGGTGCGGCCGGCCTCGGCCAGGGCCTCTTCGCCCCAGCCCCAGAAGAAGTCGGCCCGGACCGCGCCGAGGATGGCGCCACCCGTGTCCTGCGCCATCACCAGGCGCTGCAGGGGCTGGCTCAATGCGGGAATGGGCGACCAGCTCTGCGGCCGCGTGCTGTCGATCCACACGGGGGTGCCCAGGGGGATGCTGTCACGGTCGACGGCGATGGAGCGGCCCGGTGTCAGGGGCACGCCCTGCGCGCCCGCGGGGCCGGACAGGGGATCGAGCAGGGGCTCTTCGCGGAAGAACACGACGCGCGGGTTGGCGCGCATCATCTCCGGCACGCGCGCCGGGTTCTGCTGCGCCCAGTTGCGGATGGCCGGCCAGGAGGCCTGATCCAGCGTGAAGGCGCCCTGGTCCACCAGCCAGCGCGCCACCGACTGGTAAGGCTGGTCATTGTGGCCGGCGAAGGCCATGCGCACCACACGGGGCTCGCGAGACGGGCCCTGGGCCTCGTCCAGCAGGCGCACGCGCCCCGAGCCCTGCACCTGGATCAGCAGCACGTCCAGCGGATCGGCCAGGTAGAGCAGTTCGCGGCCGAGCAGGGCGGCCTGGCCTTCGACGGTGATCTCCAGCTCTGTGCGGCTCAGGTGGGGCTTGCGCTGGCCGAGGTCGGCGGGGGCCTTGTGCAAGGGATAGCGAAAGCGTGCGTCAGGCAGGCGCCGGCCTTCCAGCAAAGGTTCGAAGTAGCCGGTCAGCAGGCCCGTGCCGGCGCCGTCCAGCCCCGTCACGCGCCAGGGGCGCAGCTGGCTTTGCACCCATTGGCGCACGAAGCCGTCGCCGACCTGCCGGCCCCAGTCCGGACCCAGGCGCTTGACGTCCGCGCACACCCGCACCCAGGCGCTGGCCGGGCGCGAGCAGCCTTTCCACAGTGCGGGCCACCATTCGCTCACCCGATCCGATTCCCAGCCGGGCAACTCGGACCATTGCGCCGGCAGCCAGCGGGCCTTGGGCCGCAGCAGGCCGCCGCTGCCATCGGTCTGGGGCAGCGGTGTGCCGGGTGCGGGCACCCGCGCGGTGCTGGGCAGCGGCGGCGCCGCGGTGTCCGGCGTCTTCATGGTCGAGAGCATGCCGCAGCCGCTGAGGGTGCCGACAAGGCTGCCTACAATCAGCGCGGCCTGCGCAAGGCGGCGGGCGCGCCGTTTCGTTGTCATGGCCGCCGCCTTGATCGGCGAGAGGATCGGCAACATCTGGAACGTTGACGGCATCGGAAGGGAACGGGAACGCATGTGGCTGATTGTCTTGGAAGCGGTGGGCGCGCTGGCCCTGCTGGTGTTCGTGGTCTGGTGGACGATGTTCTCGGGTCGCCGCGGAGGTGAGCTGCCCCCGGGGGAGCAGGGCCCTTCCGCTGCGGATGCCCCTGCTGCTCAGGACGTGGCCGACCGGGGCGGCAGCAAGAAGCTCAAGGGCTGACGCCACACGCGCCGCCAGATCGCGGCGCGCAGCCGCGCCCGGTCCTTGAGCTTGACGTTGCGTGAACGCAGGGCCACCCGCAAGGCCAGCAGGAAGCTCACCCCCACATTGAGCGCCGCCGTCACGGGAATGGCGGCCACGCCCCACCAGAAGGCGGGCAGGTCCAGCGCGGCGGGCCCCAGCGTGCCCAGTGCCGCGGCCAGTTGGCCGGTCGACAGCGTGACGTGGCGCACATCGAAGGGCGCGCCCAGGAAGCCGGCGATGACCGGCACCACGCCCAGCATGAAGCCCAGCGAGATGTTGGCGGCCAGCCCGGAGATGTTGTCGCGCCACCAGGCCGACCAGTGCGCCGCGCGCGCCTCGCCCACCCATGCGCGGATGCGCGGGTTCCAGCGCAGGGCGCTGGGCATGCGGTGCAGGGCGAACCAGTTCTCCATCCAGCCGGCGATCATGCTGGAAGCAAACAGCAGCACGCCGGTGAAGGCGGCGTGGAAGGCCGTGGGCCCCAGCAGGGTGAGCTTGTCGATGACGTGCTCGGCCGTCTCCACCGAGATCAGCGGCTTGCCCAAGGCATACCAGGCGCCGATCTGGATGAGCAGCACCACGGGCCCGACCAGCAGCACATTGCCCAGGATGCCCGCCACCTGCGAGCGCATCAGGTTGGCGACCTCGTCGACGAAGGCCTCGACCGAGGATTCGTCGGCCGTGTTGGCCAGGCGCGCGGCCATCGCCGGGGCCGTCATCGCGGGCTGCTTGGTGGCCACCGTGAAGTGCAGCAGGTGGATGATGACGAAGCTGGTGGCGTAGTTCAGGCCGGCGGCCATGCCAGCCCAGAAGGGCGACAGCGCCAGCGCCAGCATCACGAACTTCATGTAGGTGGTGATGGCCATGACCGCGCCGCCACCGGCGGCGCTGCGCAGCATCTCCAGATACTGCGTGCGCGTGCGGGTGATGTAGTGCTCGCCGGTATCGGCATTGCGTTCGGCCACCTTGCGCGCCAGCATCGAATAGTGCTGGGCGAACAGGGCGCGCACGCTCTGGCGGCGCTCACCCGTGTGGACCAGTTCGGTCAGCAAGGCGCGCATGACGGGTGAAGGCTTTTCCGCCAGCACCACATCCAGCAGCTGCTCGATGCGCCGGCAGCGGCCTTCGAGCTGGTCGATCTGGAACACGAGGTCGACCGAGATGCCATGCTGCTCCAGGTGGCCATGCAGGCCGCGGGCGGCGGCCGTGCAGTGGTCCAGCAGGCCGCGCAGGTACTGCGCCTCCTGCAGCAGGGCCGGCGGGCTGGGCGCGTCGGGTGTCGCCAAGGCGCCATGCTCTTCGGCCAGTTCGCGCAGGCGCTCGACGACCTTTGCCAATTGGCGGAAGGCGGTGCGGCCCGAAGGATCGGCCGCGCGCGCCTCGGGGGGCGCAGGCGCCTTCGTGTCGGGGTCGGCGAAGTCGGCATCCAGGCGCATGCCCACCCGCGAGCGGAAGGCCGGCGAAAACCCTGCGGCCCGCACCTCGGAGGCGAGATACAGCATCGCGTCGTAGAAGCTTTCGCGCCAGCCCAAGGGCGAGGTGTGCGCCGAGACGTTCGAGGCCTGGCCCTTGTGCTTTTGCAAGGCATCGGTGAACAGGGCGGCGATGGCATCGAGCGTGGGCTCGTCCAGGCCGGCCAGCCATTGCGCATCGCCTTCCTGATCGAACAGGAGGTGAAAGAGCGAGGCCAGGTCGCCCGTTTCCGGCGTGCGCGGCAGCAGGCGGCGGCGGATGCGTTCACCCAGCTCGTTGAGGAAAGACGTGCGGGGCGCAAAGCCGTAGTCGGACAGCAATGCGGCCACGTCCACATCGCGCCAGAAGGCCGCCAGCAGCGCGACAACCTTGTCGCGCCGCGCGGTGTCCTCGCTCAGCAGGCGCACGACATACTGCGTGCCGCTCAGGGGTTCGCCGCGCCGGATCCAGTCCAGCACACGGATGAGCCAAAGGTGCCGCTCGGCCAGCGGTGCCTTGGCATCGGCGGCATCCAGCCAGGCTTCGATCTGGAAGCCATTGCCGGGGCGGGGCCACCACGGCTGACGGCTCAGCGGGGTGGTCAGGGCCTTGAGCCAGCTCATCAGTGAAGCGACTGCGTGCGGGCCAGCGTGAAGGGCGGGATCGCGGCCTCGAACCAGCGCGCATCCTCGGTCATGCAGAAGTAGACGCCCTGCATCAGGCCATGGGGTGTGTCCAGCCTCGTCCAGCTCGTGTACTCGAAGCGCTCACCCGGCTTGAGCATGGGCTGGTTGCCGACCACGCCCAGGCCGCGGACCTCTTCGGTGCGGCCCGTCGCATCCGTGATGACCCAGTGACGCCCGATGAGCTGCGCGGCCACATCGCCCGAGTTCACGATGGTCACCGTGTAGGCGAACACGTATTCGTGCCGGGCGGGATTGCTCTGCTCTTCGAGGTATTGCGGCGCCACGGCGCAGGTGAATTCGGCTTGACTCATGCGGCGCATTCTAGGCAATGGCCGAGCAGGGCCCGCCGGGCAATTCCTGCCGGTTCATGGGGCTGTCAGACAAAGTCAAGTCAGGAACCCTGTGTGCGAGTCGCCATTGCCAGAATGGTGTAAATGCCAGATACCAATATTGCACATCGCTTAATAGAGTGCCATGAATATGGAAATGAGCTTATTTTAACGGCGCCCGTATTAATCTCCATTTTCAAATTCACCTTCCACAGGAGAAATGAAAATGGAACGAATGTCGGACTCCTCATCTCGTCCGCCGCCACCGGATGCATGCAGGCGGCGTTTCCTGGGGACAGCGGGTGCCGGCGCAGCATGGGTCGCCGTGCCCGGCGGGCTGGGTTTGGTGCATTTGCCCGGGCATGCGCAGTCGGCCCAGCAGGCCCGTCTGGAGCGTCTGGCTGCCGAGCTGAATATATTGACCAGAAATACCATGGCGGGGGTGGCGGCATTCAGTGTGCCGGGCAATGACCTGTTTTCGATCGGTCAAGGCGTGACGACGCTGGCGGCCCCCGGCGGCGTGGCGGCGCGGGCCGATGCCTTCCTCGGCTACATGTTCGACAACTTCCTGCCGCTGCCTGGGGCTTCCCAACTGGCCACCGGCGTCGGCCTGCCTTTGCGGGGCGTGACCATCAAGTTGGCCGACGGCACGCAGGCCGATCTGGGCGCGGCCGTCACCGAGGTGTTGGCCAGCCTCGACAGCGTGCCCCTGTCGCTCCTGCTGGCCTTGCTGCTCAATGCGCTGGCGCTGACCGTGCGGCCGGGCAGTGCCGTGGGTTTGCTGCCCTCGCCGTTCGCCCGGCTGTCCTGGCGCGACAAGGCGCGCGTGTTCCAGTTGCTCGAAGCCGTCGGCACGCTGCCGGCCGATGAAGCCGGCAGCATGGTCAGCCAGGCGCTGGACGAGCCGCTCACCCGCACCCTCATCGGCTACATCCAGTTGATCGGCCTGGGCCTGCTGGCCTTTGGCGGCTCGGGGGCCTACAACGAATGGGCCGAACTCGATCCCGCGCGGCGCACCCTGCGCGCGCAACCGGTGGGCTGGCGCATCGCCCGTTACCCCGGCGTCTCCGATGGCTGGGACGATTTCAAAGGCTATTACCAGAACCGCAGGGAGGCCAGCCATGCGTGATGTGATCGTGATTGGGGCGGGCGGCGGCGGCGCCGTGCTGGCCAAGGAGTTGGCCGCCAAGGGGCTCGATGTGCTGATCCTGGAAGCCGGGCGTCGCAACCAGCGGCCCGATGCGGAGTGGACGCACTTCGAGGACGACATGAACAACCTCTTCAGGGGGCTGCTGCGATGGGGGCCGGGCAGCCGCGCCAAGAACACCTGGTTCCGCGACACCCCCCAGCGATCTTTCATCAACCAGGTCAGCGGGGTCGGCGGCACGACGCTGCATTACTTCGGCAACAGCCCGCGCGCGATGCCCGGCGTCTTCAACGATTACACCGGCCCCGACGCCGGCGCCTACGATGCGGCGCACCGCTTTCCTTTCGGCTACCGCGAACTGCTGCCTTATTACGAATGGGTCGAGGCCACCCTGCCCGTGCAGACGGCGGCCATGGGCACGAAGGAGGCGGTGTTCTTCAAAGGTTGCGAGGGCATCGGCCTGCCGGTGCAGACCACGCGCACCATCACCGGCGACGCCTTTCGCCCTCAGGAGAACGCCATCCTTCAGCCTGCGGGCACGGCCGGCCGCACGCGCGATCCGGCCCAGTTGCGCTACCCTCAGGCGCAGGGCTGCACCTTCTGCGGCCACTGCTATCAAGGCTGCAAGCTGCCTTTGGGTGCGCCCATCAACCTCAAGGCCAAGCGTGCCACGCTGGTCAGCTACATCCCCATGGCGCTGACGGCCGACCTGTGGTCACCCGGGGGGCGCGCGGCCGAGCTGATCGCCAATGCCTTCGTCACGCAGGTGCACACGGCGCAGGAGGGCGGCCAGCTGGTGGCCAAGGGCGTGAGCTGGCGCGACACCGAGACAGGCCTGCGCCACAGCGAAGACGCGCGCGTGGTGGTGATGGCGGGCGGGTGCGTCGAGACGCCTCGCCTGTGGCTCAACAGCGGCCTGCCCGATCCCAATGGCTGGGTGGGGGCCGGCCTGACCGACCATGCCTTCGACTGGGTGATCGGCGTGATGCCCTTTGACACCGGCTCGTCCAGGGGGCCGGCCTCGGCCGCGCGGGAGGACTTCCCCGGCATCGGTGCGCTGGAGAACGTCGGCTTGCCACCGGCCTTGCAAGCGCTCACGGCCAGCTACAGCGACAACGGCATCCGCGGCGCCTATGACCTGGGCCTGGCCGAAAGCGGCGCGTGGACCGGCAAGCCGGGCCGCATGGCTGGCACCGAACTGAAGGAGACGCTGAGCAACGTCAATCGCCTGCTCAACATCCTGGTGTTGACGGACGACGATGTGGAGCAGCGCAACAAGGTCTCGCTCTCGCCAATCTTCCCGGCCGATGAGCACGGACGCGTGCCCCGCGTCGAGATCGAAAAACGCCGGCGCAGCGCACGCACGGTGGAGAACCGGCGCAAGCTGGCCGACCGCGCCGCGCGCATCCTGAAGGCGGCCGGCGCCACCAAGGTGATCCGCCTGGACTTCCCGCCCCTGATGCTGCATCTGCAATCGAGCATGCGCATGGGCCAGCGCGAAACCGACTCCGTGCTCGATGCGCAGGGCGAAGCGCGGGCGGTCAAGCGGCTCTATGTGGCCGACAACGCGGCCCTGGCCAATGCCTGTGGCGGCGTCAACCCGACGCTGACATCGCAGGCGCTGGCCACGCGCACGGCTGAAAAGCTCTTCATGAAGTACTTCGGCGGGCAGGCGTGGGTGGGGCAAGGCAGCCCTCTGAGCTCCATCGACGCGCGCATCACGCAGGCCGTGCTGCAGCGCGGGCTGTGAGCCGCCGGTCTCGGATTTTTACGGCAATTCTTGCAAGGCGCGGCGCTGGCATCCCCCGCTCTTGGCGCAGGACGGGGGTGCCCGCGCCGCTTGGCGCCCCCAAAGGCTTGCATGCCCGCACCCGGCTCGCGCTTCGGCGGGTACGGCATCTGCTGCGCAAGGCTTGGTCCCTGTCTGATGGACGGGGGATGTCCATCCACCCAACGCTGATGAAGGAAACCTCATGACATCGCACCTCTTGCCCAAAACCGTTCTGCTCGCGGCCGCTGCCGTGCTGGCACTGGCCGCCTGCGACCGCAGGGAGGACATCCCGCCTTCAGCGCTGGAAACGCCTTCCGGCCCCATGGACAGCGGCACGGCCGAGTATGGCGGCACCCCCAACCCTGATGGCACGGTCCAGCAGAACCCGACCGGCGCAGGCACCATGGGCTCTCCCACCGACCCCGGTGCCCCTGGCACCAGCGGCATGCAGTCACCGGCCGGCACATCCGGCTCGACCGGCCCCAATGAAACGCCCAGCGCCACGGGCACGGGCGTCGGCACGGGCACCGACACGGGTACTGGCACATCCGGCAGCACCAGCGGCACCAGCGGCACCACCGGCGGCAGCAACACCGGCAACACCGGTAGCACTGGCGACAACACCAGCACGCCCGGCACCGGCACGGACGGCGGTTTGGGCGGCACGGGCGGCACGGGCGGCTCGACCGGCACACACTGACCTGAAGCAGCCAAGAGAGGAAGGGCCGCCGCCAGTTGGCCAGGCGGCCCGGGCACAACGTTTGCCCTGGTGCGGCTCCACTTCCAAACCGCAGAGAGCACCATGGCCAGCAAGCGCAACACCTCCGGCTCCTCCCCCTCTTCCTCTTCCGACAAGGCGCTCGGCAGCGCCAAACAGTCGATGTCGGGGCCTTCCGTCAAACCGGCGGCGCGGCACCCTCAGCGCAGCCTGGTGGAACGCGCGGCCACGGCGGTCGGCCTGGGAAGCGGCAGTGACAACGAGCTGGATGCGGCACGCAACGCCGCCCTGATCAGCCGCCTGTCCGCCAAGCTCGATGCCACCGAGACCCTGGCCGCCAGCCTGCCTCACAACGCCAACAAGCCCACCGAATACGCCATCGGCAATCAGGCGCATGCATTGCCGGTTGGCCAGCACACCGAGCCCGACAACGTTGACGCCACGGCCAGCACCATCACCGAAGGCAACACCTCCGACAAGAATGGCTCGCCTGCCGTGCCCGGCAGCAATCCGAACAACGAGCCCCTGGCGCGCCACCGCGTGGATTCAGGCGGGCAGTGGCTCACCACCAACCAGGGCGTGCCCGTCGCCGACAACCAGCACTCGCTCAAAGGCGGCCTGCGCGGCCCAACGCTGCTGGAAGACTTCATCCTGCGCGAGAAGATCACGCACTTCGACCACGAGCGCATTCCCGAACGCATCGTGCACGCGCGCGGCTCGGCCGCGCACGGCTACTT
>CAYPUS010000078.1:0-11162 GCA_964413815.1 uncultured Aquabacterium sp.
CCTGGCTCAAAATTCAATCGGCACGGTGGCTCAATTTTGAATCGGCGCCAACATTGCTGACCCACGATTGCCGATCGGCACTGGAGTGTGTGGGCCTGGATCCAGCGGTTGGCTTCCTGCACCGTGACCGGCCGGGGCGGCCCAGCCTAGCATTGGATTTGCTGGAAGAATTCCGGCCATTGCTGGCCGACCGCCTGGCGTTGTCACTGATCAACCTTCGACAAGTGACATCCAAGGACTTTCAGGTGATGGACAACGGGGCCGTGCTGCTGAAGGATGACGCACGCAAAGTCGTTCTGACGGCTTATCAGGAACGCAAAAGGGAAGAATTGCGGCACGTGTTTCTGAACGAGAAGGCACCAATAGGCTTGTTTCCGCTTCTGCAGGCGCAGTTGATGGCTCGGCACTTGCGAGGTGACCTAGACGGTTATCCACCGTTTCTGTGGAAGTGAGGTGGTGTCCATGATGGTGCTTGTGAGCTACGACGTGCAGACGCTGGAGAAGGCGGGTGCCAGACGGTTGAGGCGCATCGCGAAAGCTTGCCAAAACCTGGGGCAGCGGGTTCAGTATTCGGTGTTTGAAATTGAACTGGAGCCTGCCCAGTGGGTGAAGCTGAAGGCAGAACTGTTGTCTATCGCGGACCCGGCTACGGACAGCCTGCGCTTCTATTACCTGGGTAAAAGCTGGCAGAAGCGTGTTGAGCATGTGGGCGCGAAGGCCGTGCTCGACCTCAATGGACCCTTGGTTCTTTGATCTGTTGCGAACCTCAAGTGGTTCGTGTTTGCTCCAGGACTTCGCAAAGCGATAAGCCCTTGATTTGGCATTGCATGCTAACGGGAAGCAGATACTGATGCGCTGAAACACGCGGTCGGCCGTAGCGCTTCGCAGAATCCTTGTTTCAGGGGCTATGGAATCATGGCGTTATAACTACGGAGTCGCGCCCATCACGGGCGCGTGGGTTGAAACGCGTCTGGGCTGTCGATCACGCGGGCCACGCAGGTCGCGCCCATCACGGGCGCGTGGGTTGAAACCAGACCACGCCGAACTGCGGCCACCAGGCGAAGCCGTCGCGCCCATCACGGGCGCGTGGGTTGAAACTGGCGCAGACGTGTGTGAGTCAACCTATGAGGATGTGTCGCGCCCATCACGGGCGCGTGGGTTGAAACGAGTTCCGTGCTTTCCAGCATGGCGCGCGCCGACGGTCGCGCCCATCACGGGCGCGTGGGTTGAAACATGACGACACCCCCGTACTCACGAGGTCCCCGAAGGTCGCGCCCATCACGGGCGCGTGGGTTGAAACTGGACTTCACAGAGCGCAACGCCCGCAACGGCGCGGGTCGCGCCCATCACGGGCGCGTGGGTTGAAACTCAGCTCTTTCGCGTCACAGCTTTGTGATCTGGTGTCGCGCCCATCACGGGCGCGTGGGTTGAAACGGCCTCGGTCACGCCAAGACCCTTGGCCGTCAGGCGTCGCGCCCATCACGGGCGCGTGGGTTGAAACTCGCTTGATGATGCAGACGCCAGTCTGGGCGAACGGTCGCGCCCATCACGGGCGCGTGGGTTGAAACCGCTGACTGGTGACGTGACAGCGCTGGACACGGAGTCGCGCCCATCACGGGCGCGTGGGTTGAAACTATGCGCGGCGTCCGCTTTCACCCCGGGCGATGCGTCGCGCCCATCACGGGCGCGTGGGTTGAAACGTGTTGATGGCGCCAACCGCCAGCGGCGAGATCGTCGCGCCCATCACGGGCGCGTGGGTTGAAACCCGGTGCGGTGCGGCAGGCGATCAGCCGCATCGAGGTCGCGCCCATCACGGGCGCGTGGGTTGAAACAGACCATCAAGGTGGCAGACCTGATTAGCAACACAGTCGCGCCCATCACGGGCGCGTGGGTTGAAACACTGCTGCTGTGGAGGTTACCCGCCCGGTCGAGGTCGCGCCCATCACGGGCGCGTGGGTTGAAACTCTTCGCCGAGGGTGTCGATCAGGATGCGCAGCGAGTCGCGCCCATCACGGGCGCGTGGGTTGAAACCGCTTACACCCAAGCCAGCGGCACGATGACCAACGTCGCGCCCATCACGGGCGCGTGGGTTGAAACTCAAGGTCCAGAATGCCAACATCGAGACGATCAAGGTCGCGCCCATCACGGGCGCGTGGGTTGAAACTACGTCTCGCTGGATGGCATCGAGTTCAGCGTCGTCGCGCCCATCACGGGCGCGTGGGTTGAAACACACGCATGCTGGCCAGCCTGGCCAGCTCTGCCTGTCGCGCCCATCACGGGCGCGTGGGTTGAAACAACACCATGGGCAAGCTCAAGGACAAGGGCGCCGATGTCGCGCCCATCACGGGCGCGTGGGTTGAAACATCTTGGTGAAGACATAGGCATGGTGGCGCTGCGTCGCGCCCATCACGGGCGCGTGGGTTGAAACTTGGCCACGGCCGCATCCAGATCGGCCACCACCACCGTCGCGCCCATCACGGGCGCGTGGGTTGAAACCGGGCCAAAGTCTTTCAGGCCCAAAGCCCGCTTGGTCGCGCCCATCACGGGCGCGTGGGTTGAAACAAGAGCAGGCATCGAAGAGTGTTGCGCCAGACTCGCGTCGCGCCCATCACGGGCGCGTGGGTTGAAACCAGACAAGACCCTGCAATATGACGCGGGGGCATCGTCGCGCCCATCACGGGCGCGTGGGTTGAAACTCACGGGCCGCCACGTCATGCCGCCTTTTTCGTGTCGCGCCCATCACGGGCGCGTGGGTTGAAACCTTGCGGCTGCTTGGCACAACTGCCAATGCCGGATGTCGCGCCCATCACGGGCGCGTGGGTTGAAACAGATTCAGCGGTGGAATTGGGATCGGGGCGGCCATCGTCGCGCCCATCACGGGCGCGTGGGTTGAAACTGACATGGAAGTATCAGAGCGCGCCAGTTTGCTGGTCGCGCCCATCACGGGCGCGTGGGTTGAAACTGGGTAAAGCACCGCGACCAGGCTGGAGCAAAGGTCGCGCCCATCACGGGCGCGTGGGTTGAAACCCTTACCTCTTCGCCGCGCTACCGTGCGGTCATGTCGCGCCCATCACGGGCGCGTGGGTTGAAACTTGACTTGCGAGGTAGACATGTGTGTTTGCCTTTTCGTCGCGCCCATCACGGGCGCGTGGGTTGAAACATCATGACGAATATCGTCTACCCACAAGGCACCGCAGGTCGCGCCCATCACGGGCGCGTGGGTTGAAACCTGTTCAAGAGCGTGGTCGCTGCCTGATCACAGGGTCGCGCCCATCACGGGCGCGTGGGTTGAAACGTTGGATTCTCGAACATGCCTTCGGGGATCGAGGTCGCGCCCATCACGGGCGCGTGGGTTGAAACTCAGCCATGGCCTTGACCATCGAAGCGCGGGCCTCGTCGCGCCCATCACGGGCGCGTGGGTTGAAACAACCAGGGCGGCCTGGGCTTCACCCTGACGGCAGGGTCGCGCCCATCACGGGCGCGTGGGTTGAAACACGCGCAGCCCGAAGGCCTCCTGCGGGATCCGCGGGTCGCGCCCATCACGGGCACGTGGGTTGAAACGGCAAACGCGCTTGGTGTGACTTCGGGGCCGTTCAGTCGCGCCCATCACGGCGCGAGGGTTGAAACACCCCGCATCGGCATGAGCGTGCTTGACCAGGTGCATCCCTGATAGGCACTGTAACGGGATCAGTTGCGCGCAGCACGTGCCCGCCATGGGCGAGGCATCCCCGCGTCGCTCATGCCATGTTCGCGTCAACCAGTGCGGGAGGAACGAAACCCTGGTCAGTCAGAGCTTTGACCGCGCCGCGCAATAGCATGTTGTGGGTGAAGCCCAAGGTGTACTGACACGCTCCCTCCCGGATGGGTTGAAGCATGCCTGCCTCCAGCAGCTTGCGGATCTGATAGGTTCGCTGGCTCGAACTCAAGCCAGGCATGACCGCCTCCAGGTCACCCGCTTTGACCGAACCTGCGCGGATGGTGGTTTGCAGCACGGCCTCTTCCTGAGGGGTGATGAGTTGGCGCTGACGTGCATGGGTGACGGGCCGGCAGCAGAACGGCGTTTTGCAGATGGGTGTAGTCCGCCAAGCGAATGACCTTTTCCAGTTCATCGCGGATGCCGCTAAGGACGTAAGTGCACCATTGCTCGAGCCGGACGGGCTCACCCGAGTCAGCTTGGAGGAACTGAGGCATGGGAGTCCATTATCTGGAGCGGTGCGGAATGACATCTTTAATAATCAGAAAAAAGTTGTTAAATGACAGTGACTTACGTGGGGGAAGTATTTTTTTATCTTAAAAGTAGCCCCTGCCCCATCTTTAAAAGGCCCTGAGGCGAAGTCGCCAGCAACATGACGATTTGTCATGTCGCCGTTTTCGAGTTTTGGCGACACGTTATCGCGTCATGTCGTCGGCAGCGACATGAGCGGCCGAAGCTGTCCCGAAAAAGGCCCCCGCTGGGGGCATCCCCAATCTGCGAAAATATCGGGTTTTGCCCCCGAAGTAGGCCGCCGCCCGCCCGCATGCCCCTGTCCAGCCATCTCAGCACGCCGCCCCTGGTCCGTCTGTTTCAGGACTGGGCTGTCGCGTCCGGTGAGCCTGTTCACCTGGGCCAATCTGGCCGGCAGGATGTGGCCGAGCGCCTGGGCGAGTGGCTCAGCGCCATGGGCAGCGTCAAGCTCGACGGGGCCTTGCAGGCCATCGCCGCCTATGGGGCGCAGCAGGCCGCGCGGCCGGTGCGTGGGGGGCAGCCCATTGACGGGCCGGCTTTGGAGGCCGCCTGCCGAGGGGTGAGGGCGGAGTTGGCGGAGGCGATCGCGCAGCGCTTGTTGCAGGCCCCGGTTGAGTCGGCGGATTACGCGCCTCAGCTGCAGCTTTATCAGGCCCTGCAAAAGCAGATGGAGACGCGGGTATCGGCCTTGCGTGGGCAGGTGCGCCAGACGCTGGGCAAGGGCCCGGCGCGGCTGCGCCAACTGGCCTCGCTGGATGCGGTGATGGCGGAGATGCTGGGCGAGCGCGAGCAGAAGCTGCTGGCTGCGGTGCCCATCTACCTGGAGCGGCGCTTTGTGCATTGGCGGGAGCGGCATGCCAAGTTGGAAGCGCAGACGCAGGTGTTTGCCGAAGCGGTGATCGATACGGATGCCGGCACGTCAGGCAGCGTTGACGCCAACCCGCCAGCCCCTGATCAGCAAGAAGAGGCGCAACGCTGGCTGGCGCCGGGCGGCTGGCTGCATGGCTTCCAGCAGGACATGCGGCAGATGCTGCTGGCCGAGCTTCAGACCCGGCTGGCACCGGTCCAGGGCCTGATCGAAGCCGCTTGCGGCCACCCGCATTGACACGATCCGATCGTCTCGCCCTTTTCGAGACCACACAGACAAAGACACACACACACAGAGCATGAGCAAGAACACCACACGCAATGTTGTCGCGGCAGCGGTTTTCCTCATCGGCCTGCTGGCCGTTGTCTGGGTCGCCTCTGGGTATGTGACGGGCGGGTCGCTCAACAACGGGCTGGCGCTGTCGATGACGGTGGCCATCGCGGGGGTCTATGTGCTGGGCGCCCTCGAGCTGCGCCAGTACCGTCAGGCCACGGGCACGCTGGCCCATGCGCTGGCCGACATCCCGCAGCCCCTGGTCGAGCTGTCGGCCTGGCTGTCCCGCATCCATCCGGGCTTGCAGAACCCTGTGCGGCTGCGCATCGAGGGCGAGCGCACGGCGCTGCCGGGGCCGGCGCTCACGCCTTATCTGGTGGGGCTGCTGGTGATGCTGGGCATGCTGGGCACCTTCCTGGGCATGGTGGTGACCTTCAAGGGCGCCGTCTTCGCTTTGGAAGGCTCGGCCGATCTGGCGGCCATCCGTGCGGCCTTGGCCGAACCGATCAAGGGCCTGAGCCTGTCTTTCGGGACCTCGGTGGCGGGTGTGGCGGCCTCGGCGATGCTGGGGCTGTTGTCGGCCATCAGCCGGCGTGAGCGCCTGGAGGCGGTGCGCCTGCTCGATGCGCGCATCGGCAGCGTGCTGCGTCCCTTCTCGGCCGCCTACCAGCGCGAAGAGACTTTCAAGGCCTTGCAGACGCAGGCCCAGGCGCTGCCATTGATTGCCGATCGCCTGCAGGCCGTGGTGGATGGGCTGGCCGAGCGCACCGAGCAGTTGAGTGCGCGCTTGCTGGATCAACAGACGCAGTTCCAGGGCGAGGCCTCGGCCGCCTACAAGGAGCTGGCCCGCTCGGTGGGCGCGGCGCTGGAAAGCAGCCTGGCCGCCAGCGGGCGTCTGGCCGGTGAGGCGATCAAGCCGGTGGTCGAGTCGGCCATGGCGGGCATCGCGCAGGCGGCCGGCAGCACGCAGCAGCAGTTGATCGATGGCACGAAGGCGCAGTTGCAGGGCCTGTCGGCGCAGTGGGCCGAGACGGCCGATGCGGTTTCGCGCAGTTGGGCTCAGACGGCACAAGGCGTGTCCCGCGATTGGGCGCAGGCGGCGGATCGCCAGGCGCAGGCCAATGAGGCTTTGCAGCAGGGTTTGTCGCAGAGCCTGCAGGCCTTCACGCAGCGTTTTGCCGAACAGGCGCAGACCCTGCTGACATCGGTGCAGGAAACGTCTCAGCAGGCCCACGCGCGTCAGGCCGAGGCCGATGCGCAGCGCCTGGCCGGCTGGGCCGCCACGATGACGGAGACGGGTCAGGCGCTGGCGGCGCAATGGCAGCGCGCCGGCACCGAGACCCTGGCCCAGCAACAGGCCACCTGTCAGGCGCTGGAAGCGGCCGCGGCGCAGATCACCGATCGGGCCAGCCAGCACGTCGGCCAGACCCTGGAAGGGCTGGCGCAGTTGCTGTCGCAATCGGAGGCAATGGTGCAATCGCGCGTGGATGCCGAGTCGCAGTGGGTGGCCTCGCAAGGCGAGCGCATGACACAGCTGGCCGAGGTGTGGCGCAGCGAACTGACGGCCCTGCGCGAGCAGGAAGCCGCGCGGGGACAGGCCGCCGTGGCCAGCCTGGAGGGGCTGCAGGCCTCGGTGGCGCAGCATCTGGCGCAGTTGGGCACCGCGCTGGAGGCGCCGATGACGCGCCTGCTGAACACCGCGGCCGAGGTGCCGCAGGCCGCGGCCAGCGTCATCACGCAGCTGCGCCAGGAGATGGCGCGACTGGGTGAAGAGGGCAATGCCACGCTGGCCGAGCGCAAGGAGATGATGACGGAGCTGGGCAGCCTGCTGCGCGCCATCAACCAGGCCGCGCTGGAACAGCGCAGCGCCATCGATGGTCTGGTGAGCAGCGCCACGGCGGTGCTGACGCGGGCCGGCGAGCGCTTTGCCGACGCGCTGGGCGCGCAGGCCGGGCAGGTCGACGAGGTGGCGGCACGCGTGGCCGCCAGCGCGGTCGAGCTGGGCAGCCTGGGCGAGGCCTTCCACCATGGCGTGGACCTGTTCAACAGCAGCAACGAGAAGCTGATGGACAGCCTGCAGCGCATCGAATCGGCCATTGGCCAGTCGCTGTCGCGCAGTGACGAGCAACTGGCCTATTACGTGACCCAGGCCCGCGAGGTGATCGATCTGAGCATCAGCGCGCAGCAGGGCATCGTGGAAGACCTGCGCCGCCTGCACACCCAGGCGCCGGCATCCGCTGCCGTGGCCGCCGTCGGAGGCGCCTGATGAGCATGGACCTGGAAGAGCGCGACGATGTGGTCGAGCAGTCCGGCCCCGTGTGGGCCGTGTTCGGCGACCTGATGGCCGGCCTGCTGGGCGCCTTCGTGCTGATCCTGGTGGGCATGCTGGTCGTGCAGATGGACCTGGTCACCCACCTCCAGCAGGAGGTGGAAAAACGCCAGCAGGAAGAGCGCCGCCGCATGGCCTTGGAAAGTGCCCTGGCCGGCCCGCTGGCCAGTGGGCGTGTGACCTTGCAGAACGGCCGCATCGGCATCAGCGGCAGCGTGTTGTTCGCGCCGGGCTCGGATGAACTGCGGCCCGATGGGGTACAGTTGCTCAAGAGCCTGGTCGAGCCGCTGAAGGTCTACCTGGACGAGCGCAACGAGATGCTGATGGTCAGCGGCTTCACGGATGACAAGCTGCTGCGCAACGACAACCGCCGCTTCAGCGACAACCTGGAGCTGTCGGCGCAGCGCGCCTTGACGGTCACACGGGCGCTGATCGCGGCGGGCATGCCGGCCGGGCAGGTGTTCTCCGCGGCCTTTGGCGCGCAGCAGCCTGTGGCGTCGAATGCGGACGAAGAAGGGCGCGCGAAGAACCGGCGCGTGGAGATGTCGCCGGTGCCGCGCATCGTGAAGGTGGCGCCATGAGCGAGGCCGCATGAGCGAACGTGAGGCCGAAGTGGCCAACCAAGTGGTCAGCGATCCGGTCGCCGATCCTGCCGATGCGGCGCTGGATGGCCTGCGTGCCCAGGGCGCGCAGCGGCTGGTGCCCGTACGACTTCGTTACCTGGAGGCCCTGGCCGCGCGCATGCGATCGCAACCTGAAGCGGTGCGCGAGCAACTCGCCATCCGCTTTGATGCGGCCCTGGCCGATTGCAGACAGCGTTGCGAGCGTGAGAAGGGTGGATCGCCGGCTGAGCAGGCGGCCTCGCGTGCTGCCCAAGCGGTGTCGCCCCTGGCGGCCCTGAACCGCGAGATCGCCGCGCGCGCCATGGCGTCCGGTGCGCAGGCGCGCAGCCTGGGCCTGCCCCATGTGCCAGGGCCCGCCGAGATGAAGAGCGTGCGCCGCTTTGCCGAGACCTGGTCGCGCATCGCCACCGAGCGCCGCTTGCAAGAGGCGCTGACCCGCGGCCCCGAATCGGCCGGGCCCTTGAACTCGCACAACCTGATGCTGCGCGCCATGTCGCTCATGCATGGCCTGTCGCCTGACTACCTGCGCCACTTTCTCGCGCAGGCCGAGGCCCTGCTGTGGCTGGATCAGATGAACCAGCTCAACACCCTGGGCAAGGATGGCAAGGACGGTAAAGCCGCCGCGGCTCGCAAGCCCCGGGGCAAGAAGCAGGGCTGAAGCCGCCGGCCTTCAAGGGCGCTTGGCGTCGTCCGGGCGGGCGGGCGCGAAGAACACGTCCGGCAGCGAGAGGGTGGCCTCGGCCACGTCCAGCAGGCGCCGGTTGTGGTCCATCGAGGCCTTCTGCAAGGCGCGGAAAGCCGCCTCTTCGGTGAGCCCCAGGCGGGACATCAAGGCACCCTTGGCGCGCTCGATGATCTTGCGCTCGTGCAGGGCGCGGCGGGCCGTGTCGAGTTCGGCTTCCATGCTGGCCAGCCGCTCGGACTGGCTCTCCAGCAATGCCTTCAAGGACGCGACGGCCTCCTGCCCGCCTTGGCCCTCGCCGCGGGCGGGCAGCACCGGTGCGGCATCGGGTTGCTGCGTGGCGCTGAAGAAGCGGTCGACCGCATGGGTGTGCGGTGGCGGGTTGTCGCGCAGGCGTTGGAGCAGGCCTTCGGAATCCTGCAGGTCTTGCTGGGAGGCCTGCAGCTGCGCCTCGCAAGCCTGGCGCAGGCATCGCACCAGCTCGACCTGGATGTGCCACATCTCGGTGATGCGCCCGGAGGCCACCTCAAACCAGGTGTCGCTCAGCGCCTTGTCGAGCGCGGCGCCGGGGCGGGCCATGCACAGCGTGCGGCGCAGGCGTTCGAGCTGGGCGATGGTGGGCGTGAGCTGGTGTTGGCGCCAGCGCGCGCCCAGGGCCGGTTCGGCGAACTCTTCGAACACGCTCAGGCTGCGCTCTTGCGCTTCGATGAGGTGGACGATGCGCTGCTGGGCGGCTTCCTCGCTGTCGCCTGAGGCGAACAGCTGGGCGCCCACGGCGCGTTCCTGGCCGGCGGCTTCCTTGCCCTGCGCGAGGTGGACGAAGGCCACCAGCAGGCGCGAGATGCCGGGGTGGGGCGCCGCATCGGCGACGTGGAAGATCAGTTCGAGCAGGCCGGCGATCAGGCGGCTGAAGGCGGCCACGGCCTCGTGTGCGGTGGGGGCGCGCTGGGCGACCTGTTCGCGCAGCCCGTCCAGGGCGTCCAGATCGAGCAGCACCCAGGCCATCAGGGACAGCACGCGCGCGGACGCGCCTTCCTCGGGGGCGAGTTGGCCGGTAAACAGAGTGCGCAGCTGCGCCTCGATGGGGCGGGCTTCGTCCACGGCGGCTTGCCGCTCGGCGGTAAAACGCTGGCCACCTGAAGCCAGGAAGATGCTGGTGGCGCCACGCTCTTGCTGCAGGGCGTGGATCAGTTGTCCGATGACGTCCGCGAAAGCGACGCGGCCGGCCAGCTGGCGCACGGCATCGGTTTCGAGCTGTTTGGCACGCAGGACGAATGGGGAGACGGACAGGGACATGGCAGAACAATCGGGGCGGATTCCGGCCCCGATTGTCTTCCTTTTTGTTCTTCCGTTCTTCTCAGCAGGGTGTCATTGGCCGGCGGGCCGGTCCATGTCGCGACACATGGGCCAGCCTTCCTTTCCGAAGGGGCTGCCTGCCTCAGTTCGAGGCAACCAGCACCTGGCCGCCATCGATGCGCACTTCGTGGGCGCGCACCGACAGCTCGGGTGATTCCAGGCACTCACCAGTTCGCAGATCGAAATGGTGCTTGTACAGCGGGGAGGCCACGACGATGCGCTCGCCCAGATTGCCCACCAGGCCGCGCGAAAGCACGCTGGCGTTCGATTTGGGATCGACGTTGTCGATGGCGAAGTAGCGGTCGGTGCCGACGCGGAAGATGGCGATGTGCACGCCATCGACCAGCGCGCACACGCCGGTGTTGGGCAGGATGTCGTCGACCGTGCAGACGGCGGTCCAGTTCAGGGTGGCGGTGTTCATGGGCAATTCCTTGCAGATCCGGGTTCAGGCCAGCGATTCGGCGGCGTTGCGCTCTTCGGGGCGCGCCGGGCGGATCTGGCCGCGCTCTTCCACGAACACGATGTGCTCGTCGGCCTTGTCGCTGTTGACGAAGGAGCGGAAGCGCTTGCGCACTGCCGGATCGGTGATGGCCGTCTTCCACTCGCACTGGTAGGTGCCGACCACGTGCTGCATCTGGGCTTCCAGCTCGGCGTTCAGGCCCAGGCTGTCCTTGAGCAGCACGTCCTTGAGGTAGTCCAGGCCGCCTTCGAGGTTGTCGCGCCAGGTGCTGGATCATTCCTCGTTCACCGCCCCGATCAACGTCTTCATGTACGCCTTCTCGCGCGTGCCTTCGATGCCGTACCCG
>CAYPUS010000079.1:0-1825 GCA_964413815.1 uncultured Aquabacterium sp.
CTCGGTCGGGAACGGACCGCTGCCCACGCGCGTGGTGTAGGCCTTGGTGATGCCCAGGATGTAGTGCAGCTTGTCAGGGCCCACGCCCGAACCTGCGGCGGCATTGCCGGCCACGCAGTTGCTGGAGGTGACGTAAGGATAGGTGCCGTGGTCGATGTCCAGCAGCGTGCCTTGCGCGCCTTCGAAGAGCACGCTGCCGCCAGCGACGTTGTGACCGTGGATCTTCACGCCGACATCGGCCAGCATGGGCAGGATCTGCTCGGCGGCCTTCATGGCCTGGTCGAAGATGGGCTGGAATTCGAGCGCGTCGGACTTCAGGTAACCCTGGAGCGCGAAGTTGTGCAGTTCGAGCAGCTCCTTCAGCTTGGCGGCAAAACGCTCGGGGTGCTTGAGGTCCTGCACGCGCAAGGCGCGGCGGGCGACCTTGTCTTCATAGGCCGGACCGATCCCCTTGCCCGTGGTGCCGATCTTGCCGCTGCCGCTGGTTTCACGCAGGGCTTCGCGGGCCTTGTCCACCTGCACGTGGAAGGGCAGGATCAACGGGCAGGACTCGCTGATGAACAGGCGCGAACGCACGTTCAGGCCAGCGGCTTCGAGGCGTTCGATCTCGGACAGCAGGTGGCTCGGATCGACCACCACGCCATTGCCGATGTAGCAGGCCACGCCCTCGCGCATGATGCCCGAGGGGATCAGTTGCAACGCGGTCTTCTTGCCGTTGATCACCAGGGTGTGGCCGGCATTGTGGCCGCCCTGGAAGCGGACGACGGCGGCGGCATGGTCGGTCAGCCAGTCGACGACCTTGCCCTTGCCTTCGTCACCCCACTGGGTGCCGACGACCACGACGTTGCGGGCGGATGCGCGGGACGCATTTGTGCTTTGCATGGCGGATTCCTGTCTTCAATCGGGATGCCCGGGGCGCTGTCAGAGCGCGCGCACGGACCAGCGTCCATCGACCAGCGCGAGTTCGCGGTCGCAGTCGAATTCCTGGACGTCATGTTCATGGCCAGGCAGCACGCACACCACGGTGTGGCCCTGCCCTCTCAGCGCGCGCACGGCGTCGCGCAATGCGGGGTCTTCGCCCCAGGGGGCCCGCACGGCCGAACGCACGGTCAGGCCCTTCTGGCCTGCCAGCAGATCGGCCAGGATCTTCAGATCGAGGCTGAAGCCCACGGCGGGGCGGCGGCGGCCGAACACGGCCCCCACCTCGTCGTAACGGCCGCCCCGCACCAGGGCATCGGCATGCCCCTGCGCGTAGACGGCAAAGCGGGTGCCGCTGTAGTAGGCGTAGCCACTGAGGTCCGACAGATCGAAGCCAATGTTCACGGCGGGATGCGTGCGACGCAACTGGGCGGCAAGCCAAGCCAGGTCGTCCAGGGCGGCATCCACGAGGGCATGGCGCGGCAAGACCGCGCGCGCCTGGGTGAGCACCTCTTCGCCGCCGAAGAGCCCGGTCAGGCGCACCAGCACCTCGGCTGCCTGGGGCACCTTGGCCAGGGCGCCCTGCCCTGCCAGCTCACGCAGCGCGCCAACGTCCTTGGCGGTCAAGGCGGAGACGATGGCGGCATGGGTGTCGGCATCGAGGCCATTGGCAACAAGGGCGCCATCCGCATTGGGCGCTTCCAGGCCCAGGCCGGCCAGCACGCCGTTGACCAGGCGCACGTCCGCCAGGTCGATCACCAGGCCGTTCAGGCCGGCGGCGATCAGGCCTTCCAGTGCCAGTTCAGTGGCCTCGAGTTCGGCCTCCAGGCCGGCATGGCCATAGATTTCGGCGCCCAGTTGCAAGGGTTCGCGGCTGGCGTGCGGGCTGGCCGGGCGCGTGTGCAGC
>CAYPUS010000079.1:1835-11117 GCA_964413815.1 uncultured Aquabacterium sp.
CGGGCCGCAGTAGCACAGGCGGGTCACACCTTCGCGGTTGAGCAAGTGGGCATCGATGCGGGCCACCTGCGGGGTCGCGTCGGCGCGCACGCCGAGGGTGCGGCCACTGAGCTGATCGACCAGTTTGAACGTCTTGAGGCCCAGTGCATGGCCGGTGCCGGACAACAGCGACTCGATGTGCTCGAGCAGCGGCGGCATCACCAATTCATAGCCATAGCAGCGCGCGGCATCCAGCCAGACGCGTCGGAGCTCTTCCACCCGACGTGCTTGAGCGGGCAAGACGTCGGCAATGTGCTCTGGCAACAGCCAAGCAGAGGGCATAGGAAAACGTGAGGGGAGTAAAAACAGGATTCTACCTCCTGTGCGCCGCGCGCGGCCCCGCAAAGGAGCCACGGAACGCACGGAGGAGGCGATCGGCGGGCAAGTCCTGGGCTAGAGCACCCAGAGCAGCAGCAGGCCAGCAAGCATGCTGATCAGCCCGAAAGTGCGGATCTGCTGGTCACCCAGCTGCAGGAGTTGCTCGAACATGCGCCGCCAGCCAGCCGGGTTGATGGCCGGCATCAGCCCTTCGAGCACCAGCAGCAGCGCCAGCGCGGTCCACAGAGCATCCGACACGCGTGTCCTCGGCAGCAGCGCTTACTTGCCGCCCCCCTGGCCGCGCATGGCGCGGAAGAACTCGCTGCTGGGGTCCACCACCATCACGTCCGACTTGCTGCGGAAGGCCGAACGATAGGCCTCCAGGCTGCGGTAGAACTGGGCGAACTGCGGGTCCCTGCCGAAGGCCTCGGCATACAGGGCAGACGCCTTGGCATCGCCATCACCCTTGAGCTTTTGCGCATCGCGGTAAGCCTCGGCGACGATGATTTCGCGCTGACGGTCGGCATCGGCACGGATCTTTTCACCTTCGGCGCCACCGGTCGAGCGCAGTTCGTTGGCCACGCGCTTGCGCTCGGACTCCATGCGACGGTAGACCGAGTCGGTGATGTTGGCCGAGAAGTCCACGCGCTTGATGCGCACGTCGACGATCACGATGCCGAAGGACTTGGCGTCGTCCGCCAGACGGCGAATGACGCCCTGCATGACCTTGTCGCGTTCGGCCGAGAGCATCGCGCCCACGGTGCGCTTGGTCACTTCCTCGTTGAGCGCGGCCTGAACGATCGGCGCCAGGCGGTTCTCGGCGTTGCGGATGTCGACGCCGTTGTTGCGGATGAACTGCTTGGGCTCGACGATGCGCCACTTCACCAGCCAGTCGATCACCAGGCTCTTCTTCTCGGCCGTGAAGATGGGGCGCGACTCAGGGCTGTCCAGGGTCTGGATGCGGCGATCCAGGAAGACGACGTTCTGCAGCGGCGCGGGCAGCTTGACCTTCAGGCCAGGCTCGGCGATCACTTCCTTGATCTCACCCAGCGCGTAGACGACAGCGAACTGCCGTTGATCGACCACGAACAGCGTCGAGGCCGCGAGGATGATGGCCAGCAGCAAGCCGACCAAGATGGTGCCAATTCGATTCATTGTCAGATTCCTTGCCAGTCCTTGCCTCGGGTTCAGCGCACTTCGCGCTCACGGCCACGAACGGCCTCGCGCGAGCGAGAGTCGGGCAGGATGGTCACGGTCCCGGGCGAGCTGCTCCCTTGCGGGTCGACGACGTTGCCGGCATTGCCCACGCCCATTTGGCCGGCGCCGCCGCTGGCTTGCAGCAGCTTGTCGAGCGGCAGATAGAGCAGGTTCGAGCCCTGCTTGGATTCCACCATCACCTTCGTGACGTTGCTGTAGATCTGCTGCATCGTGTCGATGTAGAGGCGGTCACGGGTTACGCCCGGCGCCTTCTGGTACTCGGCCAGCACCGACTTGAAGCGCTGCGCGTCACCTTCAGCCTGGGCGACCACGCGGGCAGCGTAACCGGCGGCCTCTTCGCGCAGGCGCGCGGCGGTACCCTGGGCCTTGGGGATCACGTCGTTGGCGTAGGCCTGGCCTTCGTTCTTGAGGCGCTCGCGGTCGGCGCCAGCCTTGAAGGCGTCATCGAAGGCGGCCTGCACCTGCTCGGGGGCCTGCACGCTTTGCACGTTGACGTTGGCGATGGTCACGCCGGCCTTGAGCTTGTTGACCTGCGCCTGGATGGACTTGACCAGCTCGGCCGCGATGGCATCGCGCTGCTCGTAGAGCACCGAGTCCATGTTGCTGTTGCCGACGATCTCGCGCACGGCCGACTCGGCGGCCTGGAGCACGGCCTCGTCGGGGTTGCGGTTCTCGAACAGGTATTCGCGCGCATCCGAGAGGCGGTATTGCACCGTGAAGCGGATGTCGACGATGTTCTCGTCGCGCGTCAGCATGGAAGAGTCACGCAGCCCCGTTGCCTGCACCACCGAGTTGCTGCCGACATCGATCGAGCGAAGCTGGGTCATGTTGACGACCTCGTGGTTCTGGAAAGGGTAAGGCGCGCGCCACTGGAAGCCGGCGTCCACCTTGTGGCTGTAGCGCCCGAAGGTCATCACCACGCCCTGCTGGCCTTCCTGGACGATGAAAAAGCCGCTGCCGGCCCAGATCAGGGCGACCAGGCCCAGGATGACACCGATGCCGATGCCAGCGCTGGCCGGGTCGGGCGACATGCCGCCTCCGCTGCCGCCGCCCTCCCCGCCAGAGCCGCCACGGCCGGAGAACAGGCCGCTGAGCTTGCGGTTGAGATCGCGCCAGAGTTCGTCCAGATCGGGCGGACCGTCGTTGCGGTCATTCAGCAGGATACCGGGCTGACTCGATCCGGAGATGGCCTGACGCAGCACGCGGGCGCCAGACCAGCCTGCACGGCGCACGACGCCGAAGGCGAACTGGCCGGTCAACCAGGCTGCCGACGCAATGGCACCCATGGCCCAGGGACGACGCTGTGCGGGTTGGTGACCCGCTTCCAGGGATGGCATGTTCATGTTCGTTCAATCAGTCGGGAAATCCGGGGGCTCCGAGGCGGAGCCGTCACTATCGATGGGATTGTGCATGTCGAAACGGGGATCCGCGGGCCCTTTTGCCACGGGATCGCCATCCAGGCCATGCAAAGCGGCTTCGGCGAGGACCGTACGCAACACATCCAGGCCTGTGCCCTCGAGCGCGCTCACGAAGACGCGCGGGCAGCGCCGCCCGGAGGGCAGTTCGTAAAGATCTCGCTGGTGGCGGGGCTGCTGGTGCGCAGGCAGGCAGTCGGCCTTGTTGAACACCAGCACCTGCGGCAGGCCGCCGGCACCAATGCTGTCGAGCACGCGCAGCACCTCGTCGATCTGCTCGTGCAGGACGGGGCTGGCGGCATCCACGACGTGGAGCAGCAGGTCTGCCTCGGCCGCCTCCTGCAGGGTTGCCTCGAAGGACTCGACCAGAGTGTGCGGCAGATCGCGGATGAAGCCGACGGTGTCGGACAGCGTCACGCTGCGCTGGGCCTCCGCCAGGAACATCTGGCGCGTGGTGGTGTCCAGCGTGGCGAAAAGCTGGTTGGCGGCGTAGGTGCCGGCCTTGGTGAAGGCGTTGAACAGCGTCGACTTGCCGGCGTTGGTGTAGCCCACCAGCGAAACCCGGAAGGTGCCGGCGCGCTCGCGCGAGCGCCGCTGGGTGTTGCGCTGGCGCTTGACCTTGACCAGCCGCTCCTTGAGCGACTTGATCTTCATCTCGATCATGCGGCGGTCCAGCTCGATCTGGGTTTCACCGGGGCCGCCGCGGTGGCCCACGCCGCCGCGCTGGCGCTCCAGGTGGGACCAGCGGCGCACCAGGCGCGTCGAGAGGTACTCCAGGCGCGCGAGTTCGACCTGCAGTTTGCCCTCGTGGCTGCGGGCGCGGGCGCCGAAGATTTCGAGGATGAGGCCAGTGCGATCGAGCACCTCGACGCCCAGGTGGCGCTCGAGGTTGCGCTGCTGTGCGGGCGACAGCGCCTGGTCGAAGATGACCCCGTGCGCCTGGTACAGCGTCACGATGGATTTGATCTCGTCGGCCTTGCCGGACCCGACGAAAAACGCCGCGTCAGGTGCGCGGCGCTTGGCCGTGACTTTCGCCACGGGCACGTCCCCTGCCGATTCCGCCAACAAGGCGAGTTCATCCAGGGTGGGATCGAAAGACGACCCGGGGCCGAAATCGACCCCTACCAGCACCACCCGCGGGTCCTCGTGAGAAGGGCTCTGCTCAGACGTTGAAGAAGTCGTCAAGGCGTCAGGGCGTGGGTCGGCTGGTTGGGATCGCCGGTCGGGCACGCCCGATCAGCCCTCGGTCGGTTCGCTGGCGTGGAAGTTCACCGCACGCCCAGGCACAACCGTGGAGATGGCGTGCTTGTAGACCATCTGCGTGACCGTATTGCGGAGCAACACGACATACTGGTCGAACGATTCGATGTGACCTTGGAGTTTGATGCCGTTGACCAGGTAGATGGACACCGGCACATGCTCTCTGCGCAAAAGGTTCAGGAACGGGTCTTGTAAAAGTTGCCCTTTGTTGCTCACGATATGCTCCGTGTTGAAAAGTTTCGGATCTGTGACCATAACACAGTCCCCGAGAGGGGCCGGCAGAAAAGCCTGCAATTCATCGGTGACACTGAATGGGCGTCATTACGCCACGAAAGCGGCTTGCAAGCGGCTTGCGCCAGCCGCCTTCACAAGCCTTTACATGAAGCACGCCGGTGGGCCCGGCTCACTCGTTCTCGGCAAAGGGATTCTGCGAGGACTTGAATTCGATGCGCAAGGGCGTGCCAGTGAGCTTGAAATGCTCGCGGAACCGCCCTTCGAGGAAGCGCTTGTAGGCATCGCTGACGTGTTCGAGCGAATTGCCGTGAATGACGATGATCGGCGGGTTCTGGCCACCCTGGTGCGCATAGCGCAGCTTGGGGCGGAAAGCACCGGCGCGCTTGGGCTGCTGGAATTGCACCGCCTCTTGCAGCAGACGCGTGAGCACCGGCGTGGGCATCTTGACGGCGGCGGACTTCCAGGCCGCGGTGATGGCCTTCCACAGCGGGCCCAGGCCCTGGCGCTTGATGGCCGAGATGTGCAGCACGGGCGCGAACTTCAGGAAGGCCAGACGCTGCTCGATGGAGCGTTGCAGCATCTCGCGCTGGTAGCTGTCGATGGCATCCCACTTGTTGATGGCGATCACCACGGCGCGCCCGGACTCCAGCACGAAGCCGGCGATGTGCGCATCCTGCTCGGTCACGCCTTGCGTGGCATCGACCAGCAGCAGCACGACATTGGCGTCGGAGATGGCCTGCAAGGTCTTGACCACCGAGAACTTTTCGATGGCCTCGAAGACCTTGCCCTTGCGGCGCAGACCGGCCGTGTCGATCAGCTCGAAGCGCTTGCCTTCGCGTTCGAAGGGCACGCTGATGGCATCGCGGGTGGTGCCCGGCATGTCGAAGGCCACCAGGCGCTCTTCGCCCAGCCAGGTGTTGATCAGGGTCGACTTGCCGACATTGGGGCGCCCTGCCACCGCCAGGCGGATGGGTTTGTCCAGGTCCAGTTCGCGCCAGTCGCCTTCGTCCTCGTCATCTTCGTCGACGAAGAAATCGTCCAGCGCCAGGTCGAGGAGGCTGCGGATACCCTGCCCGTGTGCCGACGAGATCGGCAGCGGCTCGCCAATGCCCAGTTCATAGAACTCGGCCAGTTGCGGCGCGCCCTGCATGCCTTCCGCCTTGTTGGCCGCCAGCAGCACTTTCTTGTTGGCCGTGCGCAGGTAGCGGGCGATGTCGTGGTCCTGGGCGGACAGCCCATTGCGCACGTCCACCACGAAGATCACGGCGTCGGCCTCGGCCACAGCCTGGCGCGTCTGCTTGGCCATCTCCTTGAAGATGCCATCGGTGCAATCGGGCTCGAAGCCGCCGGTGTCGATGACGATGAACTCGCGCGAGCCCGCGCGGCCTTCACCGTAGTGGCGGTCCCGCGTGAGGCCGGCAAAGTCGGCCACGATCGCATCGCGGCTCTTGGTCAGGCGGTTGAACAACGTCGATTTGCCGACGTTGGGTCGTCCGACCAAGGCAATCACAGGTTTCATGGGTGTCCAGCAAAATCTCAGGGGGCGGCACGCAGTGCGTACACGGTGCCCTTGCGGGTGGCGACCAGCAGCAGCGTATCGGCCACGACGGGTGCGGCTGCCAGCGGCGAATCCAGTTCGATGCGGCCGACGGTGCGCCCGTCTTCGACGGCCAGCAGGTGGAGGTAGCCTTCGTTATCGGCCACGGCGACGTGCTGGCCCCAGACCGCGATGCCGCTGAGGCCCCGGTGGGTGAATCGGTCGGCGCGCCAGAAGACGTCGCCGTTTTCGGCCTTCCAGGCGGTGATGCGGTCGGCGCCATCTGCCCCGACCACGAGCCGCTCGTCGGCGCCCACGGCCTGGGTGCCCGATTGCGGGCGACTCCAGCGCAGACTGCCACGGTTGAGTTCCATGCAGGCCACGGACAGCTGGAAGGCGCGCGCGCAAACTTCGTCATCGACGCGGGCAATGGGGCCGACCAGATCGGCCAGGCGTTCGACTTCATTGGAGCCGCGGGGTGTGCCGACGTTGATGTCGAAACGCACGCTGCCGCGGGTCGGGTCCAGGCCGACCAGGCGAGCGCCCTGGCCCACGATCAGCGTGTCGCGGAAGGCGGCGATCACGCCGGGGGTGGCCAGCGCCAGGGGCTCGCCACCGGGACGCTGGTATTGCCACAGCCAACGGCCATCCAGCACATCGTAGGCGCGCACGCTTCGGTCGATCGCCTGAATGAACACGCGCTCGCCCGCGACCAGCGGCGCCGTGATGACGCGACCGGGCAGGCGCTCGCGCCAGCGCAGCTTGCCCTGATCGAAAGCCAGCAACTCATTGCCCTCGGTCACGACCGCGGCATGGCGCCCATCGCTGCCCACGCCTGCCGACAGCTTGGTGTCGGCATCGGCGCGCCAGCGCTCGCGTCCGGTGGCGGCGTCCAGTGAGACGATCAGGCCATCGGTGCTGGCCACGGTCACACTGCCCTGGGTCAGGGCCAGGCTCATCGGCCCATCGATGTCGTCCACGCGCTGCGACCAGGCCACTTTCACCTGCACCTGCGGCTTGAGCGACTCCAGAGGGGCGGGCGAAGGCTTGCTCGAGCCACAGCCCGCCAGCAAGGCGGCAAAAGCCGCTGTGGCCAGCGCAGCGGCCAGAGGCAGGCGAAGCCGGCGCGAGGCGGGCGCGGACGAAGTCACGGACGGGGTCGCAGGCAAGGTCACCAGATCGGCGCGTGTCAGGGTCATGTGTGCTTCCAGGAGGGCATCCAGCCAGTTCAGTTCGCCACGGCGGCGGCGCCTTGCGCCGGCTTGGCCTGCGGCTCGGGCGGCTGCCCCAAAGCCGTGAGCTTGCCAGCGATGAAACGACGGTACTCCAGCTCCTGGCCCATGCCCTTCCAGGCGGCCAGGAAGGCCTTGGCGGCCTCGTCCTTCTTGCCTTGCGCCAGCAGCACATCACCGCGGCGGTCGTCGGCCAGCGCGGCGAACTCTTCGGGCATGCTCGCGCTCAGGGTTTTCAATGCCTCGTCGAACTGCTTGGCATCGAGTTGCATGCCGGCCAGACGCAGGCGAGCGACGGCCACCAGGCTCTCGTTCTTGCCCTTGTCGAGCAGCCATTGCAGGGCCGCCTTGGCCTCATCGGCCTTCTGGCGCTCGGCGTTGGCGCGGGCCACCAGCAGCGCCGACTGTTCGGCGAAAGTGGTGCCGGCGTACTTGTCCTGCATGTCCTTGAAGGCCTGGCCAAGCTGATCGAGGTTGCCGGCCAGGACAGCGCGGTCCAGTTGCTCATAGAGGCCGGCTGCCCCTGCGGCGCGCTCGCGCTGCCAGTACTGATAGCCCATCCAGGCGGCATAGGCGCCCAGCACCAGCACCAGCACCCAGGTGATCAGGTTGCCGTATTGCTTCCAGAAGTGCTTGACCTGGTCAAGCTGTTCCTGTTGTTCGAGGTTGTAGGTCGCCATGAGGGGGCCTTGTTGGATGGAGAGATTGGGTTAGCCGCTGATTATCACCGGCATCCGGCCTGAATCAGGCCTTGAGCGTGCCGGCCCAGGTCGGGATGGCGTCCAGGGGCTGCAGGGCCTGCTCGCCGGCCTCCCGCAGCGGCTTGACTGCCACCTTGCCCTGCGCCAGCTCGTCGGGGCCAAAAATCAGGGCGTGCCGCGCGCCGCTGGCATCGGCCTTCTTGAACTGGGACTTGGGGCTGGCCGGGCCGTCTTTGCCGGCGGGATTGAGCACCACGTTGACGCCCTGCGCGCGCAAGGCTTCGAGCGTGCTCAACACGGTGGGCAGCGGTGTGCCGGCAAACACGACGGCAAAGGCGTCGGGCGCCACGGACGGCGGCTCGATACCGACTTCCTGCAGCAAGAGCAGCAGGCGCTCCATGCCCAGACCCCAGCCGACCGCGGGCGCGGGCTTGCCACCCAGTTGCGCGATCAGGCCATCGTAGCGGCCGCCGCCGCACACGGTGCTTTGCGCGCCGAGCTTGTCGGTGACCCACTCGAAGACGGTGAGGTTGTAGTAGTCCATGCCGCGCACCAGGCGCGGGTTGACCTCGTAGGCCAGGCCCGCGGCATCCAGCACCGCCTTGACCGCATTGAAATGCGCCAGTGAGTCCTCGCCCAGGAATTCGATCAGGCGGGGCGCGGCCTCGACGATGGGCTGCATCGCCGGATTCTTGGTGTCCAGGATGCGCAACGGATTGGTGTGCAGGCGGCGGCGCGCCTCCTCGTCCAGCGCATCGGCATGGGACGAGAGGTAGTCGATCAGCGCGGCGCGGTGGGCCTTGCGCTCTTCGGGCTGACCCAGGCTGTTGAGCTGCAGGGTGACGTCGCGCCCCACGACCAGGCCCAATTCGCGCCAGAGACTGGCCGTCATCAGGATCAGTTCGGCATCGACATCGGGGCCCGCGAAGCCCAGCACCTCGGCGCCGACCTGGTGGAACTGGCGGTAGCGCCCTTTCTGCGGGCGCTCGTGGCGGAACATCGGGCCGATGTAGTACAGGCGCTTACCGCCTTCGTACAGGAAGTTGTGCTCATTGATGGCGCGCACCGTGCCCGCCGTGCCCTCGGGGCGCAGGGTGAGCTTGTCGCCATTGAGGCTGTCCTCGAAGGAGTACATCTCCTTTTCGACGATGTCGGTGACCTCGCCCAGGCCGCGCACGAACAAGGCCGTGGGCTCAACGATGGGGGTGCGCATGTTCTGGTAGCCGTAGCGGCGCATCAGCGTGCGCACCACGTCTTCCAGCCACTCCCAGCGCGCCGATTCCGGCGGCAGGATGTCGTTCATGCCTTTGACGGCGGTGAGTTTGTCT
>CAYPUS010000080.1:0-2947 GCA_964413815.1 uncultured Aquabacterium sp.
CCCGCGACCGCGAGCGCAAGCTGCTCAAGAAGATCTCCCAGGCGCTGGCCCGCATCGACGCGGGTGAGTACGGTTTCTGCGACGAAACCGGCGAGCCCATCGGCCTGGGCCGCCTGATGGCGCGCCCCACCGCCACCCTGTCGCTGGAGGCGCAACAGCGCCGCGAGCTCAAGCAAAAGATGTTCGGGGATTGATCCGGCGCTCAGGTATCCTCCCCGCATGAGCAAGGAATCCAGCGGCTTTTTGCGCAAGGTGGTGCGCTTCGTGGCCAATCCGACCACGGATTGGAATGACCTCGACGCGCGCAGCACCGAGGCGGGCGAAAGCGACTACGCCAAGACCGAGATCAAGGCGATGATCGAGCGCAAGCGGCGCAACGACTTCGTGCGCAAGCGCGAGTTCGACATGCTGCGCAAGATCCGGCGCGAGGGCCTGAGCCAGGACAGCGCACTGGCCCTGTCGGCCTCCAATCTGGACTCCGACTCCAGGCCTCAGCAGAACAGCACCCGCTCGGACGTGGCCGTCAAGGCCAAGATCGACGAGATCGAATTGCAGATGGTGGGAGGCTCTGCGCGCCAATTGCCCCCCAACCTGCAGCCAGCGGCCGTGCCGTCCATGGCGGGCCGGCTGGACACGACGGCACCCAACCACCTCACGGTGCCCGACACCCTGCCCGTCGACGACGACGACCGCCCGCCCCAGATCTCGCAGGCCGTGCTGGAAGCCGCGCGCAACCACTCGCCCCGCATGACGGGCCCCGGCGCCCTGAACCCGCCCACCGTGGGCGCAGCCTTCAGCGGCAGCACCTCCGGCGTGGACCTGGAGGTGCAAGTCCACGAGGTCGCGCACGACCCCGAGCTGGACGAAGCGGTCATCGCCTTCGCCAATGCCGACTTCGACCAGTGCGAGCGCTGCCTGCTCGACCTGGTCAATCCCGGCTCGGCCCGCCACGACCAGCCCGAAACCTGGCTGGTCCTGTTCGACCTGTACCGCACCCTGGACCTGCCGCACAAGTTCGAGAGCCTGGCGGTGTCCTTTGCGCAGAAATTCGGCGTGTCGGCCCCGCAGTGGTACTCGCTGCCGCAAAAGGTGGCGGCCTTCCTGGCGCGTCGCGATCAGGCCAGCGCCCCCACCCAGCCCATGCCTCCGGAAGAACTGACCGCCACGATCGCCTTCCCCGGCGGCTCGGCGACCGAAGGCCCCCGGCTGGAAGGCTGGATTGCGCCAGCCAACCTGGACCAGGACGGCGTCGCGCAACTGCGCGTGGAAGCGCTGCAGATGCCCCGCCCATGGACCATGGACTGGAGCAAGGTCAAGCAAGTCACCCCGCAGGGCGCCGCCCAGCTCAGCCAGCTGATGCGCCTGTGGGCGCGCGAGACGCACGAGCTGATCTGGATCGATCTCGACCACTTCCTGAAGGTGCTGGCCGAGCAGTCGCCCACCGGCGTGCGGGACGCCGACCCCGCCTACTGGATGCTGCGCCTGGACATGCTCAAGCTGGCCAACCGCCCCGTCCAGTTCGACGAGGTGGCCATCGACTATTGCGTGACCTACGAGCTGTCGCCCCCATCGTGGGAGCCCTCGGCCTGCCGGGTGCGCCTGCAGACGGATGCGGTCAGCCCTTCGTCGCGGCCGCTGTCCCACGTCAGCGAGATCACCACCAGCTTCATCGAATCCGAGCTGCACAACGAGGTCGAGTTCGTGCAGGTCGCCACGCTCAACCTCTCGGGTCAGCTCGTGGGCGACATCGGACAGACACTGTCGCAGCTCAATGACCAGCTCAGCGCCAGCGTCACCCTTGAGATCGACTGCGCCCACCTGCTGCGGGTGGACTTCATCGCCGCAGGCGACTTGCTCAACTGGGTGCTGGCGCGCCGCACCGAGGAACGCGAAGTGCTGTTCCTCAACCCGCACCGCCTGATCGCGCTGTTCTTCGGTGCGATGGGCATCACCGAGCACGCGCGGGTGAAGCTGCAAACGGTCTGACCCGGAGCACTTGGCCCCTCAAGCAAGGGGCGCCCGGACGCAAATCCATCCTTGAAAAGGGGGCTGCCGCCCTCACCTACCGTGGCTTCGTGCACCCTTGCACTTTCTTTTTTCAGCCACAAGCCATGGATTCATATCACGGCACCACCATCGTCAGCGTCCGGCGCAAGACCCCGGACGGCTGGCAGGTCGCCATGGGCGGCGATGGCCAGGTCACCCTGGGCAACATCGTCGTCAAGGCCAGCGCCCGCAAGGTGCGCAGGCTCTACCGCGAGCAGGTGCTCGCCGGTTTCGCCGGCGCCACGGCCGATGCCTTCACCCTGTTCGAGCGCTTCGAGTCCAAGCTCGAAAAACACCAGGGGCACCTGGTGCGCGCGGCGGTCGAGCTCACGCGTGACTGGCGCACCGACCGGGTGCTGCGCCGCCTCGAGGCCATGCTGGCCGTGGCGGACAAAGAGAGCTCGCTGATCATCACCGGCAATGGCGACGTGCTCGAGCCCGAGCACGGCATCATCGCCATCGGATCGGGCGGTGCCTATGCGCAGGCGGCTGCGCGCGCGCTGCTGGCCAACACCGAACTGACGGCCGCGGAGATGGTGAAGAAGTCGCTGGAGATCGCGGGCGACTTGTGTATCTACACCAATCAGAACCACACCATAGAAACACTTTGACCACCCCCTACCGGCTTCGCCGGCCCCCTCAAGGGGGCGCATCCGCAGGACCGGCGGAGCCGGATCCTGGGATGCTGCTGGATCGGCGCCAAGCGAGGGTGGTGGTAGACATGAGTTGAGTTGCCGCTTGCGGCATGGAAGAGTTGATATGAGCATGACGCCTCAAGAGATTGTTCACGAGCTGGATCGGCACATCGTCGGCCAGAAGGAAGCCAAGCGCGCCGTGGCCATTGCGCTGCGCAACCGCTGGCGGCGCGCAGCTTGTCCTCGACCTGCTGGCGCCGCCAGCG
>CAYPUS010000080.1:2957-7793 GCA_964413815.1 uncultured Aquabacterium sp.
ACCGAGATCGCGCGCCGGCTGGCCAAGCTGGCCGATGCGCCCTTCATCAAGGTCGAGGCCACGAAGTTCACCGAGGTGGGCTATGTGGGCAAGGATGTCGACACCATCATCCGCGACCTGGTGGAAAGCGCCGTCAAGCAAGAGCGCACGCACCAGATGCAGGCCCAGCGCATGAAGGCCGAGGACGCGGCCGAAGAACGGCTGCTGGACGTGCTGGTGCCGCCGCCCCGCTCCGAGTTCGGCCTCACCAGCGCGCAGCCGGCCGACAACACGGCGCGGCAGGTGATGCGCAAGCGCCTGCGTGAAGGCACGCTGGATGACAAGGAGATCGAGATCGAGTTGGCCGAGAACAAGTCGCCCACTGTCGAGATCATGAGCCCGGCCGGCATGGAAGAGATGGCCGAGCAACTGCGCGGCATGTTCTCGCAACTGGGCCAGCAAAAGAAGAAGGCCCGCAAGGTGACGGTGGCCGAGGCCCGCGCCCAGCTGATCGAGGAAGAGGCGGCCAAGCTGCTCAACGACGAGGAGGTCAAGACCCGGGCGCTCGAGCGCGCCGAGCAGAACGGCATCGTCTTCATCGATGAGATCGACAAGGTGGCCAGCCGCTCAGAGGCCAATGGTGCGGAGGTATCCCGCCAGGGTGTGCAACGCGACCTGCTGCCATTGGTCGAAGGCACGACCGTGAACACGAAGTACGGCATGGTCAAGACGGACCACATCCTGTTCATCGCCTCGGGCGCCTTCCACCTGAGCAAGCCCAGCGACCTGATCCCCGAACTGCAAGGGCGCTTCCCCATCCGGGTCGAGCTGTCATCGCTGTCGGTGGACGATTTCGAGGCCATCCTGACGCAGCCCACGGCCAGCCTGATCAAGCAGTACCAGGCCCTGCTGTCGGCCGAAGGCGTGACGCTGGAATTCGAGCCAGAAGCGATCCGCCGTCTCGCGCAGATTGCCTATGAGGTCAACGAGCGCACCGAGAACATCGGCGCGCGCCGCCTGGCGACGGTGATGGAGCGCCTGCTCGACGAGCTGTCCTTCCAGGCGCCCAATATGTCGGGCCAGACGCATGCGGTGACGGCCGAAGAGGTCGACCGCAAGCTCAAGGAGCTCGCCAGCAACGAGGACCTCTCGCGCTTCATTCTTTGAGGAATGAAGCACTGGGCCGGTTGAGCGAACGCTCAGCCGGCGGCCAGCGTCAGCAGGCCTTCGAAGATCAGGTTCTCGACCACGCTGGCAGGCACCTCATCGAGGTGCGACAGGCGGCTGACCGCCCCACCCGACATGATCAGCAGCGGCTCCTTGCCCGTTTTCTCGCGCAGGCGGCGCAAGGTGCGCTCGATCGCCCCGGCGATGGCATCGGTGCCGCCGCTCATCAGCGCATCGCTGGTGTTGGTGGGGAAGTCGCGGACCTCGCCCGTGGGCACTTTCAAGCCCGCGGTGCCGCTTTCGAGCGCGCGGTACATCAAGCCAAAGCCCGGCAGGATCAGCCCCCCCAGAAAGCGCCCCGTTTGGTCGATGGCATCGACGGTCACCGCCGTGCCCACCATCACGGCCAGCACCGGCGGCGGATCGGCCGGCATCAGACGCAAGGCCCGTTGACGCGCGCCGATGATGGCGGCCCAGCGGTCGGCGCCCAGGCGCTGCGGATGCTCATACCCGTTGACCACACCACCGGCCTGGGCACTGGCCGACAACCAGCGCGGCGCCAGACCCCAGCCCTCGATGAGCTGCTCTTCGACGCGGCGCTTGATGGCTTCGCCCGCGACCACGCAGCCCAGCATGCCCTCGGGCTTGTACATCAGGTTCTTCCAATGCAGCTCCCACAGGTAGTCGATGTCCTCGAGCACGACCGCGCCGTGGGCCAGCAAGGCGGCCCCGGGTTGTGCGTGCGCATAGAGGCCCCACTTGAGGCGGGTGTTACCGATATCGATGACCAGAAAAGACATGCATGAGTCCCGTGGAAAAGGAAACACCCTGAACCCTTGGAATGGGCCCCATTGTCACTGCAAAGCCCTCGGTCTCGCAGCTTCGCATTGCGGCAATATCACCACGATGTACATAGAAATACCTAGTAACGGCGGCTGGCTGCATGGGAGTTCAGTTATTGTCCGAGTCGAGCCCGGACCGGTGTCCGGGACGCGCGCTGCCGGCCCGCTGGGGCGCGAGCTTGTTTTACGCTGGAGACAATCATGAAATCACTTTCGCGCAAGATGTTCATTTGCGCATTGCTGGCGACATCCTCCGCATGGGCTGCGGTTGACATCAAAGGTGCCCGATTCAACGACACCTATACCTTGGCCAATCAGGCACTCCAGCTCAATGGCGCAGGCATCCGCGTCAAGTTCGTCATCAATGTGTACGCCGCAGGCCTGTACGTCCCCAAGAAGGACCACACCGCCGCCGGCCTGCTGAGCCAGCCTGGCCCCAAGAGCATGCAGATCGTGCTGCTGCGTGAGTTGACCGGCGAAGACTTCGCCGATGCCATGATCAAGGGCTTCAACCAGAACAACAGCGACGCCGATCTGGCCAAGTACCGAAAGCAGATCGAAGAGATCCGCAGCGTGATGAGCAGCTTCGGCACCGTCCGCAAGGGCTCGACCATCCGGATCGACTTCACCCCGGGCACCGGCGTGCGCATCCTGATCGATGGCGTGCTGCGCGGGGAACAGACCGCCACCGAAGAATTCTTTGCCGCCTTGTTGAAGATCTGGCTGGGCCAATCCCCCGTCGACTCCGATCTGAAAGAAGCCCTGATCGGCAAATAAATGATGATCCCGGCGTTCCCCGTGACGGATTTGGCGCCGTCTGGGGGACAGCCCGGCTTGTCACAGGGGTTGAAAGCGTCGATAAGAAGGTCATGCGCACTGGGGAAACCCGTCCATGATCGATGCACCCCTTCCTTCCCTGCACGCCTGGACTCAGGCGTTGAGCGACGCCGAGATCCCCGTCCTTTACGGCTCGGCGGCGGAGTTGAGTCAACTCCAGCTCATTGAAGACGCCAAGGGCACGGTCGATGCGCACACGCTGTCCGACAGCCTCTGCTACGACCCTTTGATGACCTTGAAGGTGCTCGCGCATGTCTCGCGCTATTGCAAGCGCCTGAATGTCGAGCCGCCTGAGACCCTGCTGGGCGCCATCGTGATGTTCGGCATCACGCCCTTCTTCGAGACCTTCCAGAAGGTGGTGACCATCGTCGACTGGCTGCAGGACGAGCCCCTTGCATTGAGCGGCCTGGCCCATGTCATCACCCGCGCCCGCCGCGCAGCGCATTTCTCGATGGGCTTTGCCCTGCGCCGGCAGGATGAGGATGCCACCATCATCCAGGAAGCCGCCCTGCTGCACGATTTCGCAGAGATGCTGCTGTGGTGCCACGCGCCCCGGCTGGCCACCGAGATCGCCGAGCGCCTGAAGGGCGACCACACGCTGCGCTCCGCCGATGTGCAACAGGCCGTGCTCGGCATCCAGCTTCGGGACCTCGCGCACGAGTTGATGCGCAGGTGGCAATTGCCAGACCTGCTGGTGCGCTGCACCGATCCCCGCCATGCCAAAGACCCGAAGGTCCGTACCGTGATGCTGGGCGTGCGGATCGCGCGGCACACGCAGCATGGCTGGGATGTGCCTCACGCCAGGGCCGCCATGCCCGATGACGTGGCCGATGTGGCCAGGCTGCTGAATCTGTCGGATGAGGCGGCCCACCGCTTGCTCTTGGCGATGGACAGTTAGGTCACCCCCGCAGCTTTAACGCACGGTGATGGAGGCGCGCAGGGACTGGACGACGCCGTTGCCGATGGCGGCGCCGAAGCGTTTGGCCAGGCGTTCGGCCAGGTTTTCTTTCTGCGTGTAGTCGATGATGTCGGAGGCCTTGACGACGTCGCGGGCCACCTGATCCAGGCTGCCCAGTTGGTCGGCGAGGCCCGCGCTCACGGCTTGCTGGCCGTTCCAGAACAGGCCGCTGAAGGTTTCGGGGGTTTCCTTCAAGCGCTTGCCACGGCCTTGGCGCACGACCTGGATGAACTGCTGGTGGATCTGATCCAGCATGGCCTGTGCGAAAGCTTCTTGCTCGGGCTGGCGCGGCGAGAAGGGATCGAGCATGCCCTTGTTGGTCCCCGCCGTCATCAGGCGGCGCTCGACGCCGAGTTTGTCCATCGTGCCCACGAAGCCGAAGCCGTCCATCAGCACGCCGATGGAGCCCACCAAGGACGCCTTGTCGACGTAGATCTGATCGGCTGCCACAGCGATGTAATAGGCAGCCGAGGCGCACATTTCCTCGCAGATGGCATAGACCTTCTTTTTGTGCAGGGCCTTCAGGCGGCGCACCTCGTCGTTGACCAGGCCGGCCTGCACAGGGCTGCCACCGGGCGAGTTGATGCGCAGGACCACGGCACGCGAGCCGGCGTCCTCGAAGGCGCTGCGCAGGGCCGTCATCAGGTTGTCGGCATTGGTCTCGGAATCCGAGGCGATGGCGCCGCGCACCTCGACCAGCGCGGTATGGGGCGTGCTGGGGGCGGTCGAGGATGGCGTGCTCTGGATGGCCGCCCAGATCACCGCCGCGGCCACCAGCAGCCACACGATGCGCCAGAACCGGCGCCAGCGCAGTTCGCGGCGGTGCTGGTCCAGAAAGGCGCGGGCAAACTGGTTCAGCAAGGCGCTGTCAACCGTGGCGGCCTTGGCGGGTGAAGAGGAATCGACATCACTCATGAATGTGCTCGTTTTTACGTTGGGAACGCACCCGGCGTTCGGTCATTCAGCTCAGAACAGCGGCTGAAAGCGTTCGGAAGGATACCAATACACCTTGCCCTCCTGCTCGACCAGACTCAGGGCCTGCAAGCGCCCGCC
>CAYPUS010000080.1:7803-11104 GCA_964413815.1 uncultured Aquabacterium sp.
GCCAGGACATGGGCCGCTGACGCACTGCCCGTTGGGCGGATCGTAGAGCGCGCCATGGACGGCACAGATGATGAAGCGCTTGTCCATGTCGAAAAACTTGCCCGGCTGCCAGTCGAGTTCGGCAGGCACGTGGGCACACCGGTTCAGGTAGGCGACCGCCACATTGTCGTAACGCACCGCAAAAGCCGGGGCCACCTCACCCCACTCCAGCACATCGAAGGTCACCGCATCGCCGCCCTCCTCCAGCGCGAGCGAATCGCACAGGTACTGCGGCGCCAGATTCGGCTCAGGCATGCTGGTTCAGCCAGTCGTGCAACTCGGCCATCGAATGGGCCAGAAAAAGCGTGGGATAGTCGCTGAAGGCCGCCGGCTCATGGGCGCCAAAACTCACAGCAACACTGTGCGTGCCTGCATTGACGGCCATCTGCAGGTCATGGGTGGTGTCGCCGATCATCAGGGTGCGCTCAGGGTCGACGCCGAATTCGGCGATCAGCTCTTGCAGCATGCGCGGATGCGGCTTGGAGGCCGTCTCATCGGCCGTGCGGCTGCCATCGAACAGACCTTGCAACTCGACATGGGCCAGGGCTTCGTTCAAGCCCACGCGCGTCTTGCCGGTGGCCACGGCCAGCCAGTGGTTGCGCTGCTTGAGGTCGTTGAGCATGGGCAGCACACCGTCGAAGAGGCTGAGGTCGTGCTGCGCGTTGAAATAGTGGTGCCGGTAGCGCAGGCCCAGCTCGGGCACGCGCTCGGGCGGCAGGGTGGGCGCCACATGGGCCAGCGCGTCGTGCAACCCCAGGCCGATGACATAGGCGGCCTCATGGCGGGCGGGCACGGGCAGTCCGAGGTCGGCGCAGGCAGACTGGATGCAGCGCACGATCAGGGCCGTGGAGTCGAACAAGGTGCCATCCCAGTCGAAGACGACCAGATCGTAGGCACGGGGGCGTAATCCGCTGTCGCGACCGGTGGGGGTGAATTCCAAGCTGGCTCCTGCTTCGAGGCGTCGCCTCATGTTTCCATGACGTCACACTTTACTGCTGGCGGATGCCATCGCATGCAGTGCGGACAGCAATTCCTCGCATTCCGAAGGCAGCGGCGCCTCGAACACCAGCGTCTCGCCGGTGGCCGGGTGCGGCAGGCGCAGGTAGCGCGCATGCAGGAACATGCGCTCGAAACGCCCCTGCGGCAGGCGGCGGCGGTCGACGCCCGCGATCGGCTCGCCCGCCGCACCCCGCGCCAGCGCCTTGTTGAGCGCGAAATCGCCGTATTTGTCGTCACCGACGATGGGGTGGCCTTCGTGCGACAGGTGCACGCGGATCTGGTGGGTGCGCCCGGTCTTGATCGTCACATCGAGCAGGCTGAAAGCCGCATAACGCCGCACGACCTGAACGATGGAGATCGAACGGCGGCCATCGTCGTCATCTTCCTTGACGGCCTTGACCCGGCGCTCGCCGTCCGCGGTCAGGAACTTGTGCAGCGCCACATCGATGACCTTCTTGCGATCGGGCCAGTCGCCGATCACCAGCGCCGCATAGGTCTTGTGGGCCTGGCGGTTGCGAAAGACGTCCTGCAGCGCAGTAAGCGCGCTGCGTTTCTTGGCGATCAGCAAGATGCCCGAGGTTTCCTTGTCGAGCCTGTGCACCAGCTCGAGGAAGCGGGCCTCGGGACGAGCGCGGCGCAATTGTTCGATCACGCCAAAGCTGACGCCGCTGCCCCCGTGCACGGCCACGCCGGCCGGCTTGTGGATGGCCAGCATGTGATCGTCCTCGAACAGGACGGGAAACTCGCGCGCCGGCACGGCGGCGGCCTTGGCCTCGTCTTTTTCGGCCAGGCGCAACGGCGGCACACGCACCTCGTCGCCCATCTCCAGGCGGGTGTCGGCGGCGGCCCGGCCTTTGTTGACGCGCACCTCGCCGCTGCGAATGATCCGGTAGACCAGGGTCTTGGGCGCGCCCTTGAGGACCTTGATGAGGAAATTGTCCAGGCGCTGGCCGGCGCCCCCCTCATCGATGCGCAGATGCTGCACCTGCGCCACACTCGGCGTGGTCGCGGCCGCACGGGGCTCAGGGGAAGTACGGGGTTGGGTGACACCAGACACCCTTGCTGGGGGCTTGACCTTGGCTGGCGCCTGTGATTTCGCGGCCATTTTGGAGCGGCGTGCGGGGGAATTCGCACCTATAATCGGCTTAGCCACGTTATGAAATGTTTGTTTGCTGAATAGGCCTGTGCCGATCTCGACAAACGGACGGGCAAAGCCAGACCGCATTTTACCTTTTGAGCGGGTTTGGTTTTGTTGCCATGACAAGGCCCGGCGGGGTGTCCCGCCACCATTGATGGTGATGCAGCATAGGCTGTCTGTTGGAGAAAACCACCCAAGGTGTGGTTTTGCCAGTCAAACGCCTGTGTCAGAGCCAACGTCGATCGAACCCAAGATTCAAGGTTTATTTGGATGCCAGCGCGGCGCACGATTTCTGAACAATCTGCATTTCGCTGGCATCTGCGTCGAGTGACTGCCCACGTGTCCCGGCTCATACCGCATACCCCACGACCCGCCTCTTTGCAGCCCGCCTGGCCCTTGTGGCCAGCCGGCAAGCTGCGCCGCGCCGGGTTGTCTGGGTCCAGGCGCGATGACGCCCCTTCCCCATCCCTCCCCGCCTCCTGCGCCGCGCCTGCCTTTGTTCCGGCGCGCGCAGGCCATTCGGGCAAGGGGTGGCGGCAGGCCCGTGTCCAAGTCTCGGCGCGCGCGCCCCTGCTGCCCGGACGCCTCTCGCGCTCCTGAGCAGCCCAAAGGCAATTCCTTCAGGTTCACTTCGTTGCTCGTGCATGAACGCTGCCGCCACCTGACAAGGTGACGGCGAGTGGAGGCTTTTCCTGCGCCATCCAGGAGGGGCCTCGCTTGAGTCTTTTTTAGGAGAACTCATGAAGCGCATGCTGATCAACGCCACGCAGCCCGAAGAGCGCCGCCTGGCCATCGTTGACGGGCAGAAACTGCTGGACTTCGAAACCGAAATCGAGGGCCGCGAACAACGCAAGGGCAATATCTACAAGGCCGTCGTCACACGGGTCGAGCCCTCGCTCGAAGCCTGTTTCGTCGATTACGGCGAGGAACGCCACGGCTTCCTGCCCTTCAAGGAAATCTCGCGCCAATATTTCAAGGAAGGCGTCGATGTGCGTTCGGCGCGCATCCAGGACGTGATCAAGGAAGGGCAGGAACTGCTCGTCCAGGTCGAAAAGGAAGAGCGCGGCAACAAGGGCGCCGCCCTGACCACCTTCGTGTCCCTGGCCGGCCGCTACCTGGTGCTGA
>CAYPUS010000081.1:0-11055 GCA_964413815.1 uncultured Aquabacterium sp.
CAAGGCGGTGGCCCGTCAGTTGCGTGCCCCCTCCATCGACCTCGCCCCCTTTCCGCTGCGGCCCGAGCTGGCGCAACTGCTGCCCGAAGCCCACGCCCGCCGCATGCGGGCGATCGTGCTGGACGATCCGCCCACGGGCCTGATGGTCGGCATGGCCGACCCGACCGACATCTACGCCTTCGACGAGATTGGCCGCCTGCTCAGGCGCAGCGTCGACCTGGCCGTGATCACCGAGACGCACCTGCTGGCGGCGCTCGACCGCGTCTACCACAGCAAGCAGGAAATCGAAGGCCTGGCCGCCGAGCTGACCAGCGAGCTGGCCGGCAACGAGACCGATCTGGGCGACCTGCTCGGCATGGACTCGATCAGCAACGAAGACGCGCCGGTGGTGCGTCTGCTGTATTCGGTGTTCGAGCAGGCGCTGCGCCTGCGCGCCTCGGACATCCACATCGAGCCGCAGGAAAAGCAGCTGCGCATCCGCTTTCGCATCGACGGCGTGCTGCATGTGCAGACCGAGGCCGATGCCAAGATCGCGGGCGCCGTGGCCCTGCGCCTGAAGCTGATGTCGGGCCTGGACATTTCTGAAAAACGCCTGCCTCAGGACGGCCGCTTTGCCGTGCGCCTCAAGGACGGCAACGTCGACATCCGGATCTCCACCATGCCGGCGCAGTACGGCGAGTCGGTGGTGATGCGTCTGCTGGCGCAAAGCACCAGCATGCTCGATCTGGACCGCATGCGCATGGCGCCCGGCGTGCTGGGCGCGATCCGCCGCGCGATCGAAAAGCCCAGCGGCATGGTGCTGGTGACCGGCCCGACGGGCTCGGGCAAGACGACCACGCTGTATGGGGCGCTCAATGCGCTCAACACCACCGAGCGCAAGATCATCACCGTGGAAGACCCGGTCGAATACCGGCTGCCTGGTCTGAACCAGGTTCAGGTGATGGACAAGATCGACCTGAGTTTCGACCGTGTGCTGCGCGCCGCATTGCGTCAGGATCCGGACGTGATCCTGGTGGGCGAAATCCGCGACAAGGCCACGGCCGAGATCGGCCTGCGTGCCGCCATGACGGGCCACTTGGTGCTCTCGACCCTGCACACCAATGACGCGGCCTCGACGCCTGCGCGCCTGATCGACATGGGTGTGCCACGCTGGATGGTGGCGCTGTCGCTGCAGCTCGTGGTGGCGCAGCGGCTGGTGCGCACGCTCTGCCCGGCCTGTGCGGTGGCCCACGAGCCCAGCCCGCAGGAGCTGACCTGGCTGCGCGGGCAGCTGGGCGCCGAAGCCGACAGCGCGACCTTCAAGTTCGGCAAGGGCTGCCCGGAGTGCAACCATTCGGGCTTCCGTGGCCGGATGGGCGTGCACGAGTACCTGGAGATGAACCTCGACCTGATCGAGGCCCTGAGCCATCCCGAGCCGGGCGTATTCGCCAAGGCGGCCCGCGAGGCCATGGGGGGCCAGACGTTGCGCCGCGCCGCTGCGCGCCTGGTGTTCGATGGCATGACGACGGTCGATGAGGCCATGGGCGTGAGCGCCGAGGTCGATGAATGAGCAAGTTCAGTTTCGTCGCCCGCGGGCCGCATGGCAACGTTGAGGGGTCTCAGGAGGCCGTCTCGGCCGGGGCCCTGGCGAGCGAACTGCAAGCCAAGGGGCTGTTGCCTCTGAAGATCAAGCCGGAAGGGCCGCCACCCGCCGCCTCCTCAGGCGCCAGTGCGGATGTGCCGATGCCGGCCTTCCTCAAGCCCAAGGTCACGCCGCTGGATGTGATGCTGTTTTCCAAGCAGCTCTACACCTTGTTCAAGGCGGGCGTGCCCATCCTGCGCGCTCTGGCGGGCCTGCAGGAAACAACCCAGAACCCCACCCTCAAGGAGGTGCTGCTGGATCTGCGGCGCAACCTGGAAGGGGGCGTCGAGCTGTCGGCCTGCATGGCCCAGCACCCGAAGGTCTTCGACCAGTTCTATGTCTCCATGGTGCGCGTGGGCGAGGCTTCCGGGCGCCTGGAGGAGATCTTCCTGCGACTGGCGCAGCACATCGAATTCGAGATGTTCATGCGCCAGCAGGTCAAATCGGCCTTGCGCTATCCAACCTTCGTGATCATCGCCATGGTCGCGGCCATCGGGGTCATCAACGTCATGGTGATCCCGGCCTTCTCCGGCGTCTTCAAGTCGCTGGGGGCCGATCTGCCTTTGCCCACGCAGATCCTGGTGTCCATGTCCAACTTCACCATCAACTATGGCTGGCACATGCTGGCCGGCATGGTGGCGGGGTTCTTCGTCTGGCGCCACTGGAGCAAGTCGGCGCAAGGCAAGCCCATCTGGGATCGCACCTTGCTGCGCATGCCCATCGTGGGTGGTGTGGTCAGCAAGGCGGCGATGGCCCGCTTCACGCGTTCCTTCTCGCTGTCGCTGCGAAGTGGCGTGCCGCTTGAGCGCGCACTCGTGAGCGTGGCCATCACGGCGGACAACGCCTACATCACGCAGCAGATCGACGGCATGAAGGACCGCATCATGCGCGGCGAGACCCTGGCCCATGCCGCGGCCGCCGCAGGGGTGTTCAGCCCGATGGTGCTGCAGATGATCGCCATCGGCGAAGAAACGGGCATGGTCGATGAGCTGCTCGAGGAAGTCGGCCAGCTCTATACCGAAGACGTTCAGTACGCGCTCAAGACCCTGGCGCAGCAGATCGAGCCCATCCTCATCCTGTTCATGGGTGCCTTGGTGCTGATGCTGGCGCTCGGCGTGTTCCTGCCGATGTGGGACCTGGGCAGTGCCGCCATGAAGAAGAAGTGAGGACGGCGGTGAACAAGCTCAGGCATGGTCCAGAACGCACCCGGGTCGCACGGGGCTTCACGATGATCGAGCTGATCGTGGTCATCGTGATCCTGGGGATCCTGGCGGCCACGGCCTTGCCCAAGTTCATCGATCTGTCCGGCGAAGCCAGGCGGTCCGCGCTGGAAGGCGTCGCCAAGTCGCTGGGCAGCGCCATGCAGGTGAACTATGGCGGTTGCTCCGCCACGGGGCACTCGACGGCGGGCGCCAATGCGCAGAAATGCAAAGCCATCCGCTATTGCGATGACGTCACGGGTGTGTTGCTGGCCGGTCTGGATGCCACCGCCTACACGGTGGACCACGCAGACTTGGGTAGCGTGAACGGTGTCACAGGTTTGTGCACGGTCACGCAGCAGGATGGCGGCGACACGGCTACCTTTGGTGGCATTGCCGCCGGGCAGTGATTCGGAGTTTGTAACAGTCCTAAAGACAGGGTAGGGAAAGACGAAAAAACACGCATGCGTGCATTTTTGATCAAGCCGGGATGCACGGACGGGGCCCGGACCAATTCATCCTTCGAGAGGTAACGCTTTATGAAACGCACACAATCGGGCTTCACGATGATCGAACTGATCGTTGTCATCGTCATTCTGGGTATCCTGGCGGCCACGGCCCTGCCCAAGTTCATCGACCTGAGCGGTGATGCCAAGGACTCGGCCCTCAAGGGCATCGTCGGCACCATGGGCAGCGCGATGAGCGTGAACTATGCGGGCTGCGCCGCCAAGGGGCACACCGCAGGTCCAAACTGCATCGCCGTCGACACGTGTGACGATGTGAACTCGCTGCTGCAAGGCGGCGCTGTCGATGGCTACACGGTGGCCACCACGGCCCTGACTGGCAATGGCACCACCGCCTCTTGCACGGTGACCCCGAACGCCGAAAAGCTCGGCAGCATCGCCTCCCTGGACTTCACGGGCATTGGCGCCGGCCAATGATGGGGCGGGGGTGGCATCTGGGCCCCTGCGGGCCTGATGCCCTCGGCTGAACGCCTCTCCTAAGATAAAAAAACACCGCCTAGGCGGTGTTTTTCACTTTGTCCGAAACCATTGGTAGGTTGACAATTTCCTGAAGGGTGCGCGACGCAGGGAGGAAATCTGCGGCGATAGATCATGCACCCGGCAAGGAGTGAATCATGGTGTTGTACGTGATTGCACGACGTTGTGCATGGGCGATGCTCGCGCTTTGCATGGCTTGCACCGTCCCGCCGGTCTGCGCGCAGATCGCGATGAAGGTCAATGGCCAGCCCAACTTCAATGTGCCGGCCAACCTGGCCAACTACGTCCATGTGGACTTCGGCACCGTCACGCTGGCCAGCCAGAACCCATCCAAGCTGACGACCAGCGGCACGGCTGCCTTCACCTTCGTGAACTCGCCGGCGCTGACGGCCTTCTCGGGCAACTTCGCCAAGCTTGAGTCCGGCGGCGGCAACGCCGCCGGCGCGTGGAAGACCGCCACCGTCAACTTCGTCGCCTACCCCAGCTTCATCGAGTTCCTCTGGGGCGTGTCCGTCGACTACGAGAACTCGATGAAGATCACGTTCACGCACGACGACAACACGTCCGTGACGATCAACAACTGCCAGGCCAACACCTCAAGCTGTGTGGGCGGCTATGCGCCTTCTTCGTGGCTGGCCGACCTGCTGGCCGGCCTCCTGGGGCTGTTCTTCGGCAGTGGCGACCCGAGCTTCGACACGGCCCACGTGAGCTACACGCCGCCCACGGGCAAGACGATCAAGAAAGTCGATTTTGCGGTGCTGGGCTACCGCAACTGCTTCCTCGTTTTCATTTGCACCAACAAGACGCAGCCGCTGTATATCGACAGCTTCCGCTTCCTCAATGCCGAGGCCAAGCCCGATCACATGCAGGTCACCACGCCCAGCGCTTCGGTGGCGGCCGGCTCCACCGTCACCTTCACCATCACGGCCTGCCACAACGCGGCCTGCACCACCCCTCACAACTCCAACGGCATTGGCGGCACGTTCATGGTGAGCGTCGGGGCCGGCATGAGCGTGAGCTACCCGGACGGGCAGGGCTTTGTGATCGCGCCCGGCCAGACCAGCACCACCATTCGCGCGACCATCTCCGGCGCGGGCACGGCCACCGTTTCGCTGACTGGCTTGACGAAACCGCCGGTGACCAGCTCGGCGGCCTACTGCGGCTTCGGTGGTGCGGCGCCATCGTCCGCGACGGCCAGCTGCCAGATGGCGATCACCCAGCCCCTGCACCATGTGCGCGTCTCGGCCAACAATGGCGTGACCTGCGCCCCGCTGAGCTACACGCTGAGGGCATGCTCGAACGCGGACTGCTCCAGTGAGTACAAGGTCGGGCTGAGCGGCACACTGTCCGTCACCGGCGCGGGCATGACCGTGAGCTACCCCTCCACCGCCAGCTTCGCCATCCCGGCGGGTCAGGCCACCACCACGGTGCCCGTGCGGGTCACGACGACCGGTTCCGTCACCACAGCCACGCTGGGCGGCCTGTCAGCGGTGCCCACGGCCTCGCCTTACGTCTACTGCGGCATGAACGGCGCGACGCCCAGCAGCGCCGGCAGCTGCACGGTCAATGTGGGCTCCTCACTGCTCACGGTCGACGTGCCGCCCCATTACGCGGATGTGCAGGCGACGGCCACCATCACCGCCGTGCGCGCCTCCGACAGCGATCCGTCCGTGTGTCAGGCCGCCTTTGTCGGCGCCAAATCGGTCAACTTCAAGTGCAGCTACGCCAATCCCAACTCGGGCAGCAAGCCTGTCCTGCTGGGTGGCAAGGCGCTCAATGCCGGCAACAACGCGGCCGCGACATGCGATGCGACGGGGCAGAACCTCAACCTGACCTTCGCCAATGGCGCGGCCACGACGACCTTCCGCTATGCCGATGTCGGCCAAGTGACCCTGACGCCGACCTACACAGGTTCCGGCGACGACGCCGGCTTGACGATGACGGGCGCCAGCAGCGCCAAGACCGCGCCCTTGTACTTCGATGTGACCCGCGTCGGCAGCGGTGCCATCAAGGCGGGCAACGGCTTCGCCGTCAGCGTGACGGCCCGCAACGCCAGCGGTGCGGTCGCGCCCAACTTCGGCCGGGAAGGCGAGAGCGTGAACCTGTCCTTTGTGCGGACCTTGCCGTCAGCGGGTGTCAACGGCAGTTTCAGCGGCGGCACCGTCACGGGCTTCACGTCGGGCACCGGCAACTCTGCCGCGACGCTCGCATGGTCTGAAGTCGGTCGAGGCGATGTGGCCGCGGTGCTGACCAGCGGCAATTACCTGGCCAGCGGCCTGAATGCGGCCGGCTCCACAGCGGGCGCAGGCGGCGGCTGGGTGGCCTGTGCCGTCGAAGGCGGCACCTGCGTGCTGCCGTCGGGGGCCACGGCGCTGGTTCGATTCGGCGCCGGCGGTCAGTACGCCATGACGGGCCATGTGTCTGGCAGCGTGCCCTGCACCGCGGCGATCGGCAATCCCACCGCGGGCGGCCGGGCCTGCCACTACCTGGCCATCGGCGGCGCAGCGCCAGCCGCGGCTGGTGGCGTGGGGCCCTTCATTCCGCATCACTTCGATGTCTACGATGTGAGCAACGGATGCGGCAGCTTCACGTATGGTGGGCACGGCCCGTCGGCAGGGCAGCCAATCAACCGGCTGCGCGTCAGGGCGGAGAACAGCGTGGGCGCGGTCACCAGCAACTATCACGGCGCATGGGTGTGCGATGCGAGCGACCCGAGTGTCAAGTGCGCCACCCCCGTCGCCGTGTCCCCAGGCACACATGCCGACAAAGGTGACATCGGCGGCACCACGGCCATCCCCGCCGTCGGTTTTGTCAGCGGTGTGGCCGAAATGACGGCGCCCAATGCGCCCGCCTTCGTGCTCAACGACAAGCTCACGCCGCCGATCGCCGTGGCGCTGCGCGTGACCGATGCCCATGGCGTGAGCTCCGCCGATGGCACGGAGGAATCGATGACCGTGCGCAGCGGCCGTCTGAAGCTTTTCAACAGCTTCGGTTCCGACAAGTTGGAGCTGAACCTGCCGATGCAGACCCAGTACTGGAGTGGCCGGGCCTGGGTCCTCAACGGCGCGGACAGCTGCACCACCATCCCCGCCGCATCGGTGGTGCGGGCGCAGTACCTCGATCACAAGGGGGCGGCCACCACCGCCTGGACGACGACGCCATCGGGCGTGCTGCTCAGCAATGGCCATGGCAGCCTGACGCTGTCGCCGCCCGATCCGGCCGGCAAGGTGGGCAGCGTGGACATCGCGGTCAATCTGGGCGGCAGCACCACAGACCAGTCCTGTCTGGCCAGCCACCCGGCCAGCGTGGGCGCGCAGCGGCCATGGTTGCGCGCGGTCAACGGCTCGGCCCTTGGCTGCGCCGGCGTGACCACCGCCGACCGGGATCCCGCGGCCCGCGCCACCTTCGGGGTCTACAGGCCAGAGAGCAAACGCCTCGTCTTCTCAGGAGAGCTGTTCTGAACCGTGGTCGATTCATCACTTGACGACGCAGGGAAAGCGTGCAAATTTTTCAGATTTCGCGGTGATGATGGGTGATGGGTGTCCCATAAACGCATGGACTCGACTATCTTTGAACCAGACAAGAATGTCCTTGTTGTTGATTTGGATGTGCACATGAAAGCGGTCGGGCGTGCTCGGGCTCTTGCGTCGTTGGCCGTGGCCGGGCGGCTGGCCTTAGGGCTGTTCGCGCTGTGCTGGGCTGTTTGGGCGCAGGCTGCAACTTACAGCTTTCCTGGTTCGCTGCCGAGCGGATGCAGCGGCAGCGCAGGCACCTATTCCTGCGGCACCGTGAACTTGGCTGCAGGGGACATCGTCAACATCGGCGCGACCCCCACGACGATCACCTTCTCGGCCCTGTCCACCAACAACGCCCAGATCAACGCCTCAGGCAGCGCCTCAGGCCTGACTTTGAACGTGACCGGCACCCTGAGTGCCTCGGCGGGCGCCAAGATCATGGCCAACGTCAAGGCGGCCCGCGTGTCCAGCACCGGGGCGGTGACGTATGGCGGATCGATCACCACCACCGACTACATCTCGCTGGGCGCCGGCACGCGGGTGGCCGGCGCACTGGATGCCGGCACCACGGTCACCTTGTTGACGGGCACGGCGTCCAACTACACCATCGTGGGCAGCATCCGTGCCACGGGTACCGTCACCATCAACTCCTACAACAGCGTGGAAGGCGATGTGGTCGGGTATCTGCTGTCGGCGGCTGGGAACAACCAGATTGGCGGCTCGATCACGGCCACCAACACCTATGTGGCCCTGGGCGGCAACACCACGGTCGGGGGCAACGTCCATTCCCAAAGCTACATCGACACGGGTCTCAACAGCACCATCGGCGGGTCGCTGCTGGCCATGGGCACCTATGTGGACATCCACAGCGGCACCAAGGTGGGCGGCTCCATCAAGGCCGCGTCCTATGTGAGCATGACCACCAACAGCACGGTGACGGGCAACATCTCGGCCGAGAGCACGATCAACATGGGCTCGGGCAGCAGTTCGTCCGGCTGTGTGCGGTCGACCGGCTCGTCCGCGATCACTTTGAACGCGGCAGCCACGATCTCGGGGGCCTGCTGCGGCTCGGGCAGCACCTGTACCAACACCTGCGTGAACCGCAACCCCAAGCCGCCCGCCTGCGCCTGGCCCTCCAGCGGTCTGATGGCGCACTATGCCTTTGAGCAAAGCAGCTACAACGGCTCAAGCGGCGAGGTGCTGGACGGCTCAAGCAGCAAATTGAACGGCACCATGATCGGCGGCGTCGCATCGACGGCAAGCGGCAAGATCTGCCGCGCCATGCAGGTGCCCAAGAACACGTCCTCGGCCATTCAGGCGCTGGACACCAGCATCGATGTCAACAGCATCGGCAATGCCGGCACGATCGCCTTTTGGTACAAATCGGTGAGCGACGATGGCAGCCACCGCGTGCTGTTTGACGCCACGGTGGGTTCGAACGAGTTCTATCTTTATCGGGATGACAAAGAAAACGGCATCGACCTGAACTTCCATGTCACCGATGGCGGTGGCACGGATCGCGATGCGGACAAACTCAATGTCATGTCCGAGGGAACCTGGACCCACATTGCAGTCACCTGGCTGTTCCAGACGGGCTCCAATGCTTCCCGCATGCGTTTGTATGTGAATGGTGAACTGCAGGATGAAGAGAAGTATTCGGTGGCCACGGGCAAGATCCATGGCGGCATCGGCACGCTGTACTTTGGCGACAATCGCAGCGGGACCTCTGCCGAGATGTATTCGGCCAACGGCACGATGGACGAGGTTCGGATCTATGACGGCGAACTGAGCGCATCGGATATCACGGCCATTTACGGCCTGGCATCGTCCTGCGCCGTGCCGGCCCCCCATCATCTGGAAGTGACGATGCCCAGCGCCTCTGGCCTGACCTGCCAGGCCCAGACGGTCACGGTGCGGGCCTGTGCGAACGCCGCGTGCTCCAGCCTCTATACCGGCGGTGTCAATGGCACCTTGACCTTCTCCGGCACGCCCACGGTCACCGGCACGCCCACTTTCTCGGTAGGTGCCTCGGGTTCGACCACGGTGCCCATCCAGGTGACCACGCCAGGCGCGGTGACCGTGGGCCTGAGCGGCTTGTCCGTGGCCCCCTCGGCGGGCTCGGCGCCTTACTGCGGCTTCGGTGCGGCCGCATCCGCCGGTGGCAGCTGTGTGTTCACCGCGGCCGAAGCGGGCTTTGTTTTCGATGTGCCCGATCATGTGGCGGGCAACAGCAAGACGGTTACGGTCAGCGCGGTGCGCAAGGCCGACAACAGCCTGGCCTGCACACCGGCCTTTGCCAGCGTCAACAAGAATGTCCAGTTCAAGTGCACCTACAACAACCCGACCACCGGCTATGTGCCGGTGCGGGTGAACGGCGGCGCCTTGAATGCCACCAACAACGCTTCGGGCGTGTGTGACGGCACGGGCCGCAGCGTGTCGCTCAGCTTCAATGCCAGCGGTGTGGCCTCGACCAGCGTCGAGTATGCCGATGCGGGGCGCATGAACCTGACGGCCACCTACACCTCGGCAGCGGGGGACGACAACGGCTTGACGCTGTCGGGCTCGGACAGCTTCGTGGCCGCGCCGGCCAGCTTCGGCTTCAGTGGCGTGACGGCGGGGCCGATCGTCGCGGGAGCGAGCTTCGCGGCCACGGTGACGGCGCGCAATCAAAGCAATGTGACCATGGCCAACTTCGGCCGGGAAACCACCCCGGCCGTGCCGACGATCGGCTTCACCAAGCGCCAGCCCACAGGGGTCAACAGCCGGGACGGTTCGTTCTCGGCAGGCACCTTGAGCGCGTTCAGCAGCGGTGCGGCCTCGGTGACCGGCATGAGCTGGTCGGAGGTCGGCAACGGCGATCTGTCGGCCAGCTTGACGAACTATCTGAGCTCGGGCTTGAACGTCAGCGGCTCGACCGGGGCGGGCCCGGTGGGCAGCGTCGGTCCCTTCAAGCCGCACCGGCTCAAAACGGAAGTGACGCAGGCCTGCGGCAACCTGTTCACCTACAGCGGGCAGCCCTTCACGGTGGCCGTGAGCGCGCTCAATCAAAGTGGTGGGGTCACCCAGAACTACGACGGCACGGCCAGCACGGCGCCCAACTTTGCCAAGGCCGCGGCCTTGTCGGCCGCCAGCAATGGCGGCACCGGCAGCTTGACGGGATCGACCGTGCAGGCATCGAGCTACCAGTCGGGTGTCGCCACGGTGAGCACCGCCACCTTCACCTTCACCAACAAGCTGACGGACGCCACATCCGTGAGCGTGCGGGCCACCGACACCGATGGTGTGAGCTCCACCGGCGGGGCCGAGGGCGCGGTTGACTTGCTCAGCGGCCGCATCAGGGTCTTCAATGCCTTTGGCGGCGAGCAGTCGGCGCTGACCGTGCCAGTCCAGGTTCAATACTGGTCGGGCAAGGCCTGGGTGCTCAACGGCCTCGACAACGGCTGCACCAGCATCCCGGCCGCGTCGGTGGTGCGTGCGCAGTACATCGATCACAAAGGGGCTGCCACCGCGGCTTGGAGCACCACGCCTTCAGCGGTGAGCATCTCCGGCGGCCATGGCCTCCTGACCTTCTCGGCGACCAGCCCGGCCGGTGCGGTGGGCACCCTGGACTTCGCCCTCAACCTGGGCAGCACGACCACCGACCAATCCTGCCTGGCCAGCCATCCGGCCAGCGTCCCGGCGAACCTGCCGTGGCTGCGCGCCAGCAACGGCTCGGCCAA
>CAYPUS010000082.1:0-5298 GCA_964413815.1 uncultured Aquabacterium sp.
GTCTGGCCCAACGTCCAGCATATGGCCGCGCGCGAAGGCCTGCCCATGGTGCTGGCCAATGCCCGCCTGAGCGAGAAAAGCCTGAAGCAAGGCCAGCGACTGGCCGCCTTGATGCGCCCGGCCGCCCAAACCCTGCATATGGCACTGGCCCAGACGGAAGACGACGCCCGGCGCCTACGCGAGATGGGCGCGCCCCACGTGCAGGTGTGTGGCAACGTCAAGTTCGACATGAGCCCGGCGCCCGCGCTGCTGGCGCGAGGCCAGGCCTGGGCCGGCGCCTCCGGGCGGCCTCTGGTGCTGGCCGCCAGCACCCGCGAAGGCGAGGAGCCGGGCCTGCTGCAGGCCTGGCGGGATATTCAGTCCGACCCGGCCTGGCAAGCCCTCGATCCCGCGCCGCGGCTCTTCATCGTGCCGCGCCATCCCCAGCGTTTCGACGAGGTCGCCCAACTGGTGACGGCCGCAGGCTGGACCTTGTCACGCCGCAGCACCTGGGGCGAAGGCGGCCCGGATGCGCAGGCCCACGCTGCCGATGTCTGGCTGGGCGACTCGCTGGGCGAGATGCCGGCCTACTACGCGGCGGGCCGCGTCGCCCTGCTGGGCGGCAGCTTCGCCCCCCTGGGCGGGCAGAACCTGATCGAGGCCGCCGCCTGCGGCTGCCCCCTGATCATGGGGCCCTCGACGTTCAATTTCGCCGATGCCGCCGAGTTGAGCGAGGCGGCAGGTGCCGCAATTCGGGTCCAAAGCTGGCGTGAAAGTCTGAATAAAGCGGTTTTATTTTGTAATGCGGACTTTCATGCGCGGCATGTGAAATCCGCCCTGGCATTCGCCGCGGCCCACAGAGGCGCGGCGGCGCGCATGGCTTTGGTCATATGGGACCATAAAGAGCGCCATCTCCCCCCGCTCCGGGGATAACAAATAGACACAAACCAAGACACACTTGCACCCATTCCACGATTTTTAGGAAGTAATCCCATGCAACTGTCTACACGTTCTGCTTTTGTCGCCGTGGCTCTGGCCTCCCTGGTGTCGGTGTCTCAGGCTGCCATTCAGTCTACGACGCAAAACCTGGGCGTGCTGACGTCTACGGGCACCACCTTCGGTAACTCCTTCGACGAGACCGGCAGCTTCGTCGACTACTACACCTTCACGATCGCCAATCCCGGCACCGTCTCCGGCACGACCACGGACACCTCCTACGTCCTGTTCTTCACCAAGGACGTGACGCTGAGCAAGCTGGTGCTGACCGGCGCGACCTCCAGCACGATCCTGGCCTCCGACACCACCGCCAGCTCCTTCACGTTCAGCGGTCTGGCCGCCGGTGACTACAAGATGGCTGTTCACGGCTCCGTGACCGGCGCTTTGACGCTGTTCGACGGCAGCTACAGCGGCACCATCAAGGCCACTTCCACGGCCCCCGTCGCCGCACCCGTGCCCGAAGCTTCCGACATCGCCTTGACCGCCATCGGTCTGAGCGGCGTGGCCTTCATGGTGCGTCGTCGCAACAAGAAGTCGGCCTGATGGGTCGCGAGCTCTCCGATTTCCGGAGGGCTTTCTTCGCGAACTTTACAAACGGACCTGCGGGTCCGTTTGTTTTTGGCGATTGCCTTTGGTACGGATGGACAAAATAGGGGTGGCTCTCTTACCCTGCGTTGTTACATCATGAGAATTGCCTACATGCACGGATTCAAGCTGGACTCAAGGACGAATGGCAGGCGCCTGCTCAATGGCGCGTTGATTGTGTCGGGTTGCCTGCTGATGGCGGCCTGCTCGGGCAAGGACAAGCCGGGCACCGAAGGTGAATCCCAGGTGGCGGCCCAGGTGAACGACGGCGAGATCTCGGTCCACCAGGTCGAGGCGCTGATGCAGATGCGCCCGCAGATGGCCGCGCAGATGGGCGAAGCGGCCCCCAGCCGCCTGCTCGACGGCCTCATTGAGCAGGAATTGGCCGCCCAGGCCGCCCGTGCGGCCGGCCTGGACAAGTCTCCCAAGGTGCTGCAGGCGATGGCGCTGGCCCAGCGCGAGGTGCTGGCGCGCGCCTACCAGGACTCGCTGGCCGACAAAGCCAGCCTGCCGGATTTCAAATCGGTCGACAGCTATTACGAGGACCATCCCGAGCTCTTCGCCAAGCGCCGCCAGTACACCTTGCAGGAGGTGCTGGTGCAGGCCACGCCCGACCAGACCCGGGAACTGATGGCCAAGGTGAATGCGGCCACCAGCGTCCAGCAGGTCAATGCCGCGGTGCTCGCTTCGGGCCTGCCGCACAGTTCGCGCGTCAACGTCCAGTGGGCCGAAGGCCTGCCGATGGACCTGCTGCCCCAGCTGGCTTCGCTGAACAATGGCCAGTCCATTGGCGTGGCGGCGCCGGGCGGCTTCGTCATCATGACGGTCCTGCAGTCCCAGGAGGTGCCCATCACCCGCGCGGCCGCCGAAAAGCCCATCCAGAACGCCCTGATGGCCGCCAAGCGCCAGGAGTTGGTGCGGCGCGGCATGGACGAACTGCGTCAGAAGGCCCAGATCACCCGCAAGGGCGCTTTTGCGGCCTCGGCCGCCGCTTCAGACGCCGGTCAGCCTGACGCGGCGTCTGCCCCTTCTGAACCCACCGCTCCATGAGCGCACCGGCGCTCGCAGCACCTGCGCCGGCCTCGTTCTGGTTGGTGATCCTGGCCGGCTGGCTCACCCTGGCCGGCCCGAGCTTTTGGGATTTCCTCTTCGGCCAGTGGTCGGGATACAGCCAGGGGCATGAGCTGCTCCTGCTGTCGGTGTCCATCTGGCTGATGTGGCGCCAGTGGCCCGCCTTGCGCGCGCTGCCTGATCGGCGCGCCGGCTGGCCTGTGCTCCTGGCGCTGGGGCTGGGCCTGGTGGGCTACGCCTTCGGGCGCACCCAGGAATTCATCCGCATCGAGCTGATGTCGCTGTGGTGGCTCAGCATCTGCCTGATGGTGGCCTGCAAGGGATGGGCGTCGTTGCGCCTGACCTGGTTCGTCTGGCTCTTTGCGCTGTTCATGATTCCCATCCCCTTCTCGGTCGTGCTGATGCTCACAGCGCCCTTGAAGGAAGCGGTCTCGGCCGTGGCGACCTTCGTGCTGGGGCAGGTGGGCTATCCCATCGGCCGCACGGGCGTGGTCATCACGGTGGGCCAGTATCAGTTGCTGGTCGCCGAGGCCTGCGCGGGCCTGCACTCGATGTTCATCCTCGAAGCCATGGGCCTGCTCTACAGCCACCTGGTCAACCACAAGTCGTGGTGGCGCAATGGCCTGCTGGCCTTCAGCGCGATCCCGGTGTCCTTCACGGCCAATGTGATCCGCGTGATGATCCTGGTGATGGTGACCTATCACTTCGGCGACGGCGTGGGCCAGGGCTTTGTCCACAACTTCGCGGGCGCCGTGCTGTTCGCGGTGGCGCTGGCCTTGATGTTCGTGGTCGATGGCCTGCTCGGGGTGCTGCTGCCCCAGCGGCATCGCGACTGACCTGCGGTGAACGCAATTTGGCAAAGTTGAACGCAGTGGAGACAAGCTGTACATGCGCATCGGCAACATGAGCAAAGCCTGGCTGTTGGCGCTGTCCATGGCCGCTACAGCCGCTTTTTGCGCGGCCTTCGTGCTGCAGCCCCAGCCCGTGGCCGAGGCGCGCGCCAAGACCCCGCTGGAAACGCTCTTTCCCGAGCGTTTCGGCAATTGGCAGCTTGACCCGGCCGCCGCCGCGCTGATCCGGCCCGCCTTCGAGAAGGCCCGCCGTTTCCAGATGTACGACCAGGTGCTTGAGCGCACCTACATGGACGAGCGCGGCAACCGCGTGATGCTGTCGGCGGCCTATGGGCGCCAGCAGTCGGTGGGCCTGCAAATGCACCGGCCGGAGGTCTGCTACAAGGCCGGCGGCTTCGCGGTGGGCGATGTGTGGCCTGGCGACATCGGCCTGCCGGGCGGCAAGCTGCTGGTCAGGCGGCTGTTCGCCAGCATGGAAGGGCGGCCCGAGCCCATCACCTACTGGCGCCTGCTGGGCGACGAGGTCATCGGTGACGAAACCCGCTTCAAGCTGCGCCAGCTTTCAATGGGCGCCACGGGCTATGTGCCGGACGGCTTGCTGGTGCGGGTGTCCACCATCGATCCCGATGTGGCGGGCGCGCATGCCTTGCAGGAGGCCTTCGTCCGCGAGATGGCCGCAGCCATGACCCCCGCGCAGCGCACGCGCGTGCTGGGGCAGCCCTGAGGCGCCGGCGCGGATCGAGCGTTCAGACCACCAGGTCCTGCCACTGAGGGTGGCGTTTCACATAGGCCTGCACATAGGGGCACACGGGCTGCACCTTGTAGCCCTGCGCGCGCGCCCAGGTCAAGGCCGTCTTGACCAGCTCCCCGGCGATGCCACGGCCTTCCAGCTGCGACGGCACGCCGGTGTGGGTCATGCGCACGACCCGGCCATCGAGCTGGTAGTCGGCTTCGCTGCGCAGTCCGTCGACCGTGGTTTCAAAACGGCCGATCTCCGGACGGTGGACGATGTCGAGGGCGGGACGCGGCGAGGAGGGGGCGCTCATGGTGTCGGGTACTCCGTGGTGAAGGAATGGAAACGGATCAGACCCAGCCGAGCCCGCCGAGCAAGGCGCCCGCGGCGATCAGCCAGATCAGCGACATTTTCGTGCGCCACACCAGCAGCGCGACGACGACGCTCAGCAGCAGGGCACGCCCCTCGGCCGCATCCCAGGCCGGCGCCAGGTGCACGCCCGTCGCCAGCAGCAGACCGATGACGACTGGCACCATGCCGGCCTGAAAGGCCTGCACACCCAGCCAGTGGCGCCGCGTGGCGACCCAGCGCGAGACGGTCAGTGCCAGCGTGGTCGAAGGGATCATGATGCCCAGCATGCTGATCGCCGCGCCACCCAGGCCGCCGGCATACCAGCCCAGCAGGGCCACGAAGAGCACATTGGGGCCCGGTGCCGCCTGGGCCAGCGCGATGGACGAGGTGAAGTCCAGGTCGCTGAGCAGGTGCTCGTTGGCGACGAGGCGGCGGTGCATGTCGGGCACCAATGTGATGGCGCCGCCGATCGACATCAGCGACAGGCTCAGGAAGTGCACGAACAGGGTCGCCCACAGATCGGGGGCCCACATCAGCGGCGTCATCGCTTGCATGGCCTGGCCCATCCCTTGCCCGTCACCGATCTTCGCCTGATGCCGTTGACGCGGCACGCCGCTTCAGCAGCACATAGGTGCCCAGGCAGGTCAGCGAGCCGAAGCCCAGCAGCACCCACAGCAGGGGCCAGCGCAGCCAGGCCATCATGGTGAAGGCCAGCGCCGCCAGCACCACACA
>CAYPUS010000082.1:5308-11023 GCA_964413815.1 uncultured Aquabacterium sp.
CCACGATTTGTCCGGCCGCCACGGCCGCGATGCCGCCCAGCGCGCCTTTGATCAGGCCCTGCATCTGCCCGACGTTGGCGGCTTCACCCAGCAGCCACGCCAGGCACAGCACCAGCACCATGGGCGCCAGCACCATGCCCAGCAGCGCCACCAGGGCGCCACGCCAGCCGAAGAAGCGGTCCCCGATCATCAGGGACAGGTTGCAGACATTGGGGCCGGGCAGCACCTGCGCGCCGGCCAGCAGCTCGACAAAATCCTGCGGACTCAGCCACCGGCGCCGTTCGCACAGCTCGCGTTGCGCCACGGCCAGCACGCCGCCGAAGCCCTGCAGCGCCAGCAGCGAAAAGGCGGCGAACAGCTCCCACAGGGTGCCGGGGCGCGCAAGGGTGGGCAGCAGGTCCGCCCGCTGCGCCGTCTCGGCGGTATGCCCGGCGGATGGCCCGGCCGACGACGCCGGCTCAGGCATACACGGCCACGACCTGGTAGCCGAAGGCCGCGAGCTGCCCGTCGGGCGTCCACAAGGCGGTTTTCTCGTTGACGTAACCTTCGCCGGTGGCCAGAGCGTCCTTGTCCATGCGCCACAGGTGCGTGGGATCGGCGACCTCGACCGGGCGCAGCTCCAGCGCCCAAGAAACGGACGAAGCGGGGGCGAAGCCCTTGAGCTGGGCCAGGGCGGGGGTGGGGCCGGCATCGGCCAGCAGCACGGCCTGCAGTTCGGCATCCACGCCCTGGGGCTTGTGCAGGCGCACGAAGGCGCGGCTGTGCCACTCGCTTGAGCCCGTGAACGGCATGCCGCCGTCGGCATGGCGGATGTCCATGTGCTGGGTGAAGGCCGGCATCATGTTGGGGATGTAGGGCCAGCGGAAGGCCTGTTTGTGGTCCACCGGCACGGGCGGCTGGCTGGGGCGCAGCAGGGGCAGGGCGGAGTCCCGGCCGCCACCGAACACGCCCAGCAGCACGCCGCCGACCTGTGCCTGGCCTTGTTCATCGGTTTGGGTCACGTGCGCCTGCACCTGACGGATGTTCTTGCCTTGGCGCAGCAGGCTCACGTCCACCCGCACCTGGCCGGGCGCCACCGGGCCCACGAAGTTGGTCTGCAGGGCACGCAGGGGCCAGTCGCTGCCGCACACATCGCGCATGGCCTGCACCGCCAGCGCGGCCAGCAAGCCGCCGAAGGTGGTGCGCCCCTGGCCCCAGTCCGCCGTGACGGTGAAGGTGATGCGCTCACCCACGCGTTGGCGGTTGGACAGGATCTCGGCGAGGGTTTGGACGGGCGCGGTGGTGTCGCTCATGGTGGCATCTGTTGTGGGGGACAGAAACCATTATCGAACGACCGTTCTATTTTTGGCTTGCCTGCTTGTGATGTGGGGTCACACCGGCGGGCTTTTTTCATGCCGGCGCGGTGTTGTGCGTGCTCAACAGGTGCTCGACCTGGACGGCGGGTATCGGACGGCTGTAGAGGTAGCCCTGCACCACGTCGCAGCCCCGGCTGGCCAGGAAGGCTTCCTGATCGGGCATCTCGACGCCCTCGGCCACGACCTTGAGCTTCAGACCGTGCGCCATCGAGATCATCGTGCTGACCAACTGGCCGTCGCTGTCGTTGCCGGGCAGGTCCTGCACGAAGCTGCGATCGATCTTGAGCTGGTGCACGGGGAAGCGCTTGAGGTAGGCCAGCGAAGAGTAGCCGGTGCCGAAGTCGTCGATCGAGATGAAGACGCCCAGCGCGTGCAGCTTCTGGAGAAAGCGTTCGGCATCGACGCCCGATTCCATCAGCCCGCTTTCCGTGATCTCGATTTCCAGGCGCTCGGCCGGCAGACCGGTCTCGGCCAGGATGCGCGACAGGCGCTCGACCACGCCGCCACGCTGGATCTCGCTGGGCGAGAGGTTGACCGCGATGCGCCCGAAGTCCAGCCCGGCATCCAGCCAGGCCTTGCCTTGCCGGCAGGCCGCGGCCATCACCCATTCGCCCAGTGCCACGATCATCCCGGTGTCTTCCATCACGGGGATGAATTCGCTGGGCGTGACCGAGGGCAGGCAGACGTCGGCGTTCGCCGGGGCCCGCAGCCTCACGAGGGCCTCGACGGCCGTCACCTTGCGGTCCGACAGGCGGACCATGGGCTGGAAGTGCAAGACGAACTCGCCCAGCTCGACCGCACGGCGCAGGCGGGTCTCCAGCTGCAGCCGGGTGTTGGCATCGCTGGTGAACGACTCGGTGTAGAAGCTGAAGCTGTTGCGCCCGCGCCGCTTGGATTCGTACATGGCCGCGTCGGCGTTGCGCACGAGTTCGGCGGCGTCCTGCCCATCGTCCGGGAACAGGCTGATGCCGATCGAGGCGCGCACATAGACCTGCTGGCCGCCTTCCAAGTTGAAGGGCTGGCTGAGCGTCTCAAGGATGGCGGCGGCCACGTGCGCGGCCTGCTGCGGGTGGCGCAGGTGTTCGAGCACCAGGATGAACTCGTCGCCGGCCAGGCGCCCGAGGGTGTCTTCCTGGCGCACGCGCTGGCGCAGCCGTTGCGACACCTGGATCAGCAGGTTGTCGCCCGCGGCATGGCCCAGGCCGTCGTTGACCGTCTTGAAGTTATCCAGGTCGACAAAGACCACGCCCACCAGGGTGCGGTGACGCTGCGCGAGGTTCACGGCGTGGGTCAGCCGCTGGCGGATCATCAGCCGGTTGGGCAGCTCGGTGAGCGGATCGAAGTGGGCCATCCGCGCCAGGCGTTCTTCGGTTTGCTTGAGCTGGGTGATGTCGGTGAAGACGGCCACGAAGTGGGTGGGGTGCCCTTGTGGACTCTTGACCGCATTGACCGCCAGCCGGGACATGAACAGCTCACCCGACTTGCGCCGAAACCAGACCTCGCCCTGCCAGTGGCCGACGCTGACCACCTCGCTGCGCATTTCGGCCAGCGCTTCGTCCGGACGATCAGGCAGCAGGAAACCCGGCGAGCGGCCCACGACCTCGTCCTCTTCATAGCCCGTCAGGGTGGTGAACGCGGGGTTGATGGACACCAGCATGCGGCGGCGGTCCAGCACCATCATGCCGTCCTGGGTGCTTTCCAGGGCGGCCGCGTGCAGCTTGATGCGCTCTTCGGCCTCGTCGCGCAGCGCTTCGCGATGGAGGTTGGTCAGGGCGAAGGACAGGTCGCCCGACAGGTCTTCGAACAGCGAGAGCTCGTCGGGATCCTGGTCGTCCACCCGCTTGCCCAGCAAGATCAGGTGGCCCACCAGGGCCTGGTCGCGGCGCAGGGGCACCGTCACACACCCCGGGATGCCGGCGTCGATGGCCTGGCTGGCCCAGCCAGGGTGCTGTGCCGCCTGCCGCAGGTCGCCCGTGCGGTAAGTGCGGCCATGTCGCAGCGCCATGTCGAGGTGCGCATCGGCCGTCTCGGCGGGCAGCAGATCGAAGCTCAGCGCCGCACCGTAAGGCACGGCATCGCCCGCTTCGGCGGCGCACACCAGGCGCGTGGCTTCGAACAGCGCCACCCAGGCCTTGCGGAACTGGCCATGGTCGATGGCCACCGCACAGACGCGGTCGAAAAGCGTCTGGTCATCGGCCGAGCGCACGATCGACTGGTTGACGTGGCTGAGGAAGTCGTACATGCGCGTCTTGCGGCGCAGGCGATGCTCAATCTGGCGGCGCGAAGTGATGTCCCAGATCATCCAGACGACCTCGTCCGTGTCGCGGATGGGGGCGCAGCGGCTGTCGAAGTGGCGGCGCTCGCGGTTGACCGGGATGGTGAAGGTCAGCGATTGCGTGGTCTGCGTGCGCAGCACCTGCTCGAGCACACCCATGAAGCGCGCGGCCATCTCCGGCGGGAAGAAGTCCTGGAGCGACAGGCCGATGAGCGTTTCGCGTGGGCGGCCCAGCAGCGGGATGTTGCTGCCGTGGATGTCGAGGTAGCGGCCCTTGGCGTCCATGTGGAAGGCCAGATCCGGCAGCACCTCGGCGAAGGCACGCAACTGGGCCTCGCGCGATTTGAGGGCGTCCATGGCCTGCTCGCGCTGGCGGTGGGCACGGCCCATCAGCGTCAGCAGCAGCAGGGTGATGCCGCCCACCAGGCCCATGTTGATCTTGTCCAGGCGGTGCTGGGCGGTGGTTTCTTCAGCCAGGTCCTCGGCCCAGGCCTGGGCGGCCTGGCGCGCGGCCTCGTCAACCTCGCTGAGCGCCTGCCGCAGTTGCGTGGCGTTCAAGCCGGGCGGCGTCTGCACACGCAGGGCCAGGCTCTGGCGCGCCTGCTCAAGCCGGGCGACCAGGTTTTGCAGGGGCGCGGCCAGTTCTTGGGGCGCCTCGGCCTGCAACTGCCTGGCCACAGCGAGCGCCCGCTCGGCGGGCTCGCCCACCATGCTGGCGTCCACGGCAGTCTGGCCCAACACCCTTTGTTCGGCCAGCCATTGCGCCTCATGGGCCTGGAACTGGGTTTCAGAGAGCAGGGTGTCGAAGCTGTGTGCGCGCGCCTGCAGGCGGCTCCAGCCAATGTGCGACCAGGCGATCAGCCCCATGCTGACCACGGCCAGCGCCGCCACCGACACGGCCAGCGGACCGAAGCGGCCAAGGGCCGGCACCGCGGGCGAGGCCGCGGGCGACTGGGTCTGCGTGGACGTGGGGACGAAGGCGCTCACAGTGGGGGGCGATGGTGTGGACGAGGGCGGCGATGAAAAAGAAAGCGGGCGCGAACAAGAAGCCCGGGCCGGTCAGCTTAGGTGAAAAAAGGTCACCATCGGCGATGATTGGGCCAGGCTCCCGGGCACTCCCCCTTACGAGGGGGTCCGCTTGGCGGCATTTGTTCACGCTTCACAGGATGTTTGATTGCCCATGAGCAACGTTGTGGCCTACGAGCCCGTCCATGCGCCCCAATCCCGATTTTTGAACGCGCGGGGATTGCGGCACCACGTGCTGGTCTGGGGCGACCTGAGCCAGGTCACGCCGCAGCAGCCCTTGCTGGTCATGGTGCATGGCTGGATGGATGTGGGAGCTTCTTTCCAGTTCCTGGTTGATGCCTTGCGGCAACAAGCGGCTTGGTCGGCGCGCCCCATCGTCGCCATCGACTGGCGCGGCTTCGGCCTGACGCAGGCGCCGGTCACCGACACCTATTTTTTTGCCGACTACCTGGCCGATCTGGACTGCCTGCTCGATGAACTCGCGCCGGGCCAGCAGATCGATTTGCTGGGCCACAGCATGGGCGGCAACATCGTGATGCTCTATGCCGGCCTGCGGCCCGAGCGCATCCGCCGCCTGGTCAACCTCGAAGGCTTCGGCATGCCGGCCACGCGCCCGCAGGATGCGCCCGCCCGCTACCTCAAGTGGTTCGAGGATGTGAAGGCGCCCAAGCCGCTCAAGGACTACGCCACGCTGCCCGAGGTCGCGCAGCGCCTGCGGGCCAACAACCCGCGCCTGCGGCCGTCCTTCGCGCTGTGGTTGGCGGGGCACTGGGCCCGCGAGGAGGGCGGGCGCTGGCTGATCAATGCCGATCCGGCGCACAAGGGGTCGCAGCCCATCCTCTACCGGGTGGAAGAGGTGATGGCCTTCATCGCGCGCATCGCCTGCCCGGTGCTGTTCGTCGAAGGGGCCGAGACCCTGTACTTCATGCTGTTCAATGGCCGCTTCACCCGGGAGGCGTTTCTCGAGCGGGTGTCATGCGTGCCCGATTTGCGTGTGGTGACGCTGGCGGAAGCGGGGCACATGCTGCACCACGACCAGCCCGAGGCGCTGGCCGCGCA
>CAYPUS010000083.1:0-6484 GCA_964413815.1 uncultured Aquabacterium sp.
AGCTGGCCAACAAGTTCGTCAACGACGCACGCGAGGTGGTCAAGACGGGCGACATCGTCAAGGTCAAGGTGCTGGAAGTGGACCTGAGCCGCCAGCGCATCTCGCTGACGATGAAGCTGGACGCCAGCACGGGCCCCAAGGCCGCCGACGGTGCGCGCGACAACAGCTTCAGACCGGCGTCCCGCCAAGAGCGGCCCGGCCGCGGCGGCGCAGTCGCTCAGCCGGCTGCGCAGTCGGCCATGGCGGCCGCCTTTGCCAAGTTGCAATCCAAGTGACATGAGGAGCGCTTGGCCCCACACTTTCGGCCCGTGCCTTGCATGGGGCTGCGTGTATATTGCTTTACCAAACCACGTTGCGAGCAGGGTGACGCCATGAGCGCCATCTCTGCCATTCGCATATCACCGAGGCATGTCAATGCAGGTCAAGAACGACCCTTTCAAGCAAACAGAACTGGCTGAACGTCTGCTGCCCATGGGGTATGCGTTGAAGTCGATTCTGGGCACGGGGGGTTATGGCGTCGTCTACCTCGCCACACAAACCCGCACCCAGCGGCAAGTGGCGCTGAAAGTGGTCGACATGTCCTCTGGCGACAGCCGCCGCCTGCAGCGTTTTCACCGCGAGACGGCCCTGTGCGCCAGCCTCAACCACCCGCACCTGGTGCAATTGCTGGACAAGGGCGAACTCGGCGGCCTGGTCTTTGGTGTTTTCGAGTATGTGCCCGGGGAAACGCTCAAGCAGCGGATTGCCCGCGAGGGCGCCTTGAGCGCCGTGGAAACCGGACAGATCATGATGGAGGTGCTGGATGCGCTCGATTGCGCGCACCAGGCCTGCATCGTGCACCGCGACCTCAAGCCAGACAACGTGATGATCACGACCACCGGCCTGGTGCCCCATGCCAAGGTGCTCGACTTCGGCATCAGCACCCTGGTGCCGCAAGCCCGTGATCACGCCTATGCGGACCTGACCCTGACACAGGAGTTCCTCGGCACCCCCGCTTACTGCGCGCCCGAGCAATTGCGCGGCGAGCCGCCCACCGTCAAGTCAGACCTGTATGCCTGGGGCCTGATGTTCCTCGAGTGCCTGACCGGCGCCCCCGTGATGCAGGGCGCTTCGGCCGCCGAGGTCTATCACAAGCAACTCAGCGCCCATGAGATCAGCCTGCCGCCGGAGATCCTGAACCACCCGGTGGCCTCGATCCTGCGCCGAGCCTTGCGCAAGAACCCGGCCGACCGCAGCGAATCGGCGCGGGCCTTGCTGCAGGAGTTGCGGCAGATCCGCCTCGACGACCTGGTGGGCACGGTGCGTGGCGCGCTGCCGGCCAATGCCGAAGCCATGGCCACCACGGTGGTCAGCCGGCGCGCCTTCGCCGAAAAGCGCATGGTCACCGTGCTGAGCTGCAGCGTGAGCGTCTGGCCGCCGGCCGATCGCCCCATGGACCCCGAGGACCTGGAGCTCTTGCAGCGGCAGGCCTTCGACCGCTTTGCCGACATGGCCACGCGCCGCGGGGGCCTGCTGGCTGGCCGCCTGGGTGACCGCATGCTGCTGCTGTTCGGCTACCCCCATGTCAGCGACACGGACGCACGCCGCGCCGGCATGACGGCCGAGGACCTGATCACGCTGGGCCGCCAGCATGCCGAAGGACTGTTCCAACTGCACGGCGCCCAGCTCATCGTGCGGGGCGGCCTGCACACGGGCGTGGCCATCGTCAGTGGTGGCGAAACGCCCTCGGGTCACACGGTCAATGTCGCAGCGCAACTGGAGAACGCCGCCGACGCCGGCCAGATCCTCGTCAGCGAAGAGGCGCGCAGCGCGCTGGGCCGCACAGGCACCTTCGACCTCAGCCTGCGCGCAGGGCTTCCCCTGACAGCACAACGGCCGGCCTATGTCTTGCAGCCGCCCTCGGTGGCACGCCCCCGGATCGCCGACGACACCCATGCCAGCCTCAAGCAACCGGTTGGCCGGGATGCCGAAGTCACGCAGTTGCTTGAGGCCTGGCAGGCCGCCAAGGGCGGGCAGGGCGGGGCGGCCCTGCTCAGGGGCGAGGCCGGCATCGGCAAGTCGTCGTTGGTGGACTTCCTGGCCGCGCAGGTCGATGGCGAAGCGGCCCATGTGCTGCGCTGCCAGTGCCTGCCGGAACACCAGAACAACGCGCTGTCGCCGGTCATCTCGCTGCTGCGCCATGAGATCGGCTGGACGGGCCAGCCCGAGGCCGAAGAAGGCGCCCGCGCGCGCCTGCGGACCGTGCTGAGCCAGGCCGCTTGCGATGCCGATCAGCTCATGCCGATCTTCTGCTCGTGGATCGGCCTGCCGCTGGGGGCCATCCCGCCCAGCCAGATTTCGCCGCAGATGCAAAAGGGCCTGTTCGTGCAGGCCATGGGCCAGTGGGCGCTTCACCATGCCGAGCAAAAGCCGACCTTGCTGGTGCTGGAGGACCTGCACTGGGCCGACCCCACCACGCTGGAATGGCTGGGGCAGCTGGCCGCGCAGTGGCCGAGCCGCCGCGTGCTGGTCTTGATGACCGCGCGGCCCGAATACGCGCTGCCTGCCGACTGGCCTGCGAGCACCCTGACCGTGCGGCGCCTGGGCGATGCCCAGGCCGCAGACCTCGTGCGCCAGCTGCTGGCCCCCGATGGCGTGGACGCCACCGTGATCCAGAACGTGGTGTCGCGCACCGATGGCGTGCCACTGTTCATCCAGGAGCTGACGCGCATGCTGCGCGACACCCAGCTCGAGCGCGTGAACGACGAGTGGCGCTTCCGCCTGCCGCCCACGGCATCGCTCATCCCGGTGTCGCTGCAGGACTCGCTGCTCAGCCGCTTTGACCGCATGGGCCTGGGCAAATCGCTGCTTCAGATCGCCGCGACCATCGGACGGCAGTTCGATCTGCCGCTGCTGGCCGCCTGCGCCGACCTGCCGGAAGCCACCGTGGCCGCCGAGCTGGAGGCCTTGCGCGAGGCGGGTCTGGTGCGCGGCGTGCGCCCGACCGCCGATGTCTTCGAGTTCCGCCATGCGCTGATTTGCGATGCGGCCTATGACTGCATGGTCACCGAGCTGGCCAGCGAGCACCATGGCCGCGTCGCCCGGTATCTGTTGCAGATGCACCCGCAACGTGTAGCGGAGGAGCCGGACAGCGTGGCGAGCCATTTCGCCAAGGCGGGCGATCTGGATCAGGCCGTCAGCTTCGGCCTGCGCCAGCTGGGCATCACGCAACGCCGCTCTCTGCACGATGACACCATCTCCTATGCCGAGAAGGTCAACGGCTGGATCGAACGCATGAGCGAGGCCGGGCGCCTGGCCGCGCGGCTGGAGGTCAATGGCTACCTGACCCAGGCGCTGATGAACAAGTACGGCTGGGCGCACGAGCAGGTCAAGGATGTGATCGCCCAATCCGAAGCCTGGCTGTCGGACCCGTCGGTCAAGGACAAGCTGGTGCCCCGTCTGTGGGCGCTGATCACGTATCACCACGTGGCCAACAACCGCGCCGAAGTGCGCGCCCTGGCCGAGCGCCTGCGGGCCCTGGGCGAGGAGATGGGCGACCAGAACGTGTTGATCGCCGCGCACACCTACCTGGGGCTGGCGCATTACTCCGATGGCCAGTTCACCGACGCCGAGCGCATGCTGAGCAAGGCCATCGATGCCTACAGGCCCGACGAGCATGCGCACCACGCCGCATATTTCGGCTTCGACACACGGGTGTGGGCGACGGCGGGGCGGGTGCTGGTGCGCAGCTACACCGGCCGCTTCGAAGAGGCCGAAAGCGACGCGCTCAATGCGCTGGCCTGGGCCCGCGAGCTCGACCACATTCCCTCCCTGTGCATGACCTTGCTCTACTGGAGCCTGGGCAAGCACGCGCGCGGCGACAAGGAAGGCGCCCTGGCGGTGGCCAATGAACTGCTGAGCCTGTCCAAGCGTTATGGCCTGCCGGCCTTCGATGGCTACGGCGCGATCGTGCGCGCATGGGCAAGCGGCGAGGCCGAAGTGGTCGACGCGGTGCTGGACGTGCTGTGGCAGATGGGTTGCCGCTATTGCCAGAGCTATTACGGCGCTCTGGGCGCGCAGGCGGTCGCCGAGCGAGGGGACCTGGCCGGGGCGCTGGCGCGCATCGAGGCCTGCCTGGGCAAGGCCGATGAACTGGATGAACACATGTTCACGTCCGAGCTTCACCTGCTCAAGGCACGTTATCTTGCGCAATCGGGGGCCGATGCCGACACCGTGCGTTCAGCCCTGCTGCGCGCCCGCGAACTGGCCAGGCAGGCCGGCAAGGCACGCACCGAGGCCGAAGCCCACGCGCTTCTGTCCTGAAACCCGAAGGGCGCGTGACCGATATTCTTGGCGAACGCCATGTCCTCGCGCGCGACTGTGGTTTGTCGGTATTTCGCGGTTTGAGTCGGGGCCGCAAGGCGGCACAATGCGGGTTCCAGCGTCAGGCTGGACTCGTTCCCACAACAACAAACGACCATGGCCGTCTTCCTCAACAAGCAGACACAGCACCGCGTGGTCATGCGACCGATGCATGCTTTCGGCCGCTATGCCGCAGCATGCCAGACGGTGATGCGCGCGGCCGACGTCTCGCAGATCCACGCGCGCGTGCGCTGGGACAGTGGCAGATGGGAGATCCTGGACCAAAGCCGCAATGGCACCAGCCTGCAGGGCCGGCGCCTGGCCAGCGGCGTGTGGACCGTGCTCGAGCCCGGCTCAGTCATCCGCATGGGCGCCGACGATGAAACGGTCTGGACGGTGCTCGATCTCGCCCCGCCGCAAACCGGTCTGTTTGCGCTCGATGGTTCGCTCGAGCCCATCCCCCTCAAGCCCCAGGGCCGGCTGTTGCCCGATGACAAGCAGCCCGTTGCAGAAATCCATTGCCGCGACGGCCACTGGCTGGTCGAGTATCCCGAAGGCATCGACCATCTGGTCGATGGCGCCACGGTCTGCATCAACGATGTGAACTGGGAGTTCGTGCTGTGCCCCGTGCTGCAGGAGACGGTGGAAAGCCGCCTGCATGAGGCCCCCAAGGTGGCCCCGCAGGAGATTGCCCTGCATTTCGAGGTGAGCCTCAACGAGGAGCACACCGAACTGCGCGTGCACCACGCCGGCAATGTGCTGGACCTGGGCGAGCGCATCCATCACTACACCCTGCTGACGCTGGCGCGCAAGCGCCTGGAAGATGTGCAGCGCGGTTTGGAGCCCCATGCGCAAGGCTGGTTGTCACTCGATCAACTTGCCCGCATGCTGGGGGTGGAGCCGGCCTACATCAACATCCAGCTGTTTCGCGCAAAGCACCAGGTTGTGGGCGCGTTGCCGGAGGGCACGCCCCTGTCGCCGCTGTTCGAGCGGCGCCGGGGCGAAGTGCGCTTCGGCGAGAACGCCTTTTCGATCCGCCGTGGCGCGGCCCTCGAAGGTGGCGTGGCGCGCGGCGCCCTGATGCCCTCGGCTTCGGCCTGATCCGGCGCGGGCAGGCGGTGCAGGCCGCCTGGCCCGTCCAAAGGACTCGGCAGCGCTTCAAAAACGCGCGCGCAGCAGGCGCAGCCCGTTGAACACCACCAGCAGGCTGGCCCCCATGTCGGCGAACACCGCCATCCACAGCGTGGCCTGCCCGCTCAGGGCCAAGGCCATGAACACGGCCTTGATGCCCAGTGCCAGTGCGATGTTCTGGCGCAGCACGCGCCCGGTGTGACGGCTCAAGGCGATGAACGCGGCGATCTTGCCGGGGTCGTCGTCCATGATGGCCACATCGGCCGATTCCAGCGCCGTCGCGGTGCCGGCCGCGCCCATGGCCAGGCCGAGGTCGGCGCGGGCCAGGGCGGGTGCATCGTTGATGCCGTCTCCCACCATGCCCACATGGCCGTGCGCCGCCTTGAGCGCCACGATGGCCTCGAGCTTCTGGGCGGGCATCAGATGGGCGCGCACATCGTCGATGTCGAGTTGCTGCGCGACAAAGCGGGCCGCGTCGGCGTTGTCGCCGGTCAGCATGGCGGGATGCCCCCCCAGGCCCGGCAGCCGTGCGATCGCCTCATGAGACTGGGGCCGCACGGTATCGGCCACAGCCAGAAGGCCCAGGGGTTCGGCGCCACGCAACAGCAACACCACGGTCTTGCCTTGGCTTGCGAGGGGCCCCAGCGCCGCCAGCGCATCGGCATCGGCATCGGTGGGTTGCTGCGGCAACCAGTCATGCCCGGCCATCCGGCCGCCCACGCCTTGTCCGGGCAGCACTTTGAAGTCCGTCACGGGGACAGGCTGAGCCGGGGATGCCTCACGGGACGTTTGGTCAGCACGCGCCCGCCAGCCCGCCACGATGGCCTGGGCCACAGGATGGGTGCTGTGCGCATCCAGGCTGGCGGCATGGCGCAGCACCTCGGCTTCGGAAAGGGCGCTCAAGGCCACGACATCGGTCAGACGCGGCTGGCCCTGGGTGAGCGTGCCGGTCTTGTCCAGCGCCATGGCCTTGAGCAGGCGGCCATCTTCGAGGAAGCGGCCGCCCTTGATG
>CAYPUS010000083.1:6494-10987 GCA_964413815.1 uncultured Aquabacterium sp.
GGCCAGGCCGCTGACCACCGTGACCGGCGTGGACACCACCAGGGCGCAAGGGCAGGCGATCACCAGCATCACGAGCGCCTCATACAACCAGTCTCGCCAGGGGCCGCCACTGGCCCAAGGCCCAATGATGGCCACGCCCAGGGCCACCAGGACCACCGCCGGCGTGTAGTAGCGCGCAAAGCTGTCGACAAAGCGCTGGGTAGGGGCCCGTTGCGACTGCGCCTCCTGGATCGCGGCGGCGATGCGCGCGAGCGTGCTGTCGCCCGCGGCGGCCGTGACCTCGGCTTCGAGCACACCGTCGGTCACGATGCTGCCGGCATAGAGTGCGTCGCCGGGCTGCTTGTCGACCGGCAGACTCTCGCCCGTGATGGGCGCCTGGTCCAGGGCCGCGCGGCCTTGCACGACCTTGGCGTCCAGGCCCACGCGCTCGCCGGTGCGCAGGCGCATGCGGCTGCCCACCGGAACCTGGGCCACGGGCGTCGCCTGCCATTGGCCGTGTTGCAGGATGTCGGCCGTGTCGGGCGCCAGGGTCGAGAGGGATTCGACCGCCTTCCTTGCGCGTTCCAGTGACAGTGCCTCGATCGCTTCGGCCAGCGCGAAGAGGAAGACCACCATGGCGGCTTCGGCCCATTCGCCGATGCACGCCGCCCCAATCAGCGCCAGGCTCATCAGGAAGTAGATGTTGAGCGTCAGGTGCCGCAGCGCGATCCAGCCTTTTTTCAGGGTTGGCAAGCCCGCCGTCAGCAAGGACAGCAGGGCGAGCGCCATCACGGGCCAGGCGGCTTCGTCGTCGCCCGTCCAGGCGACCACCTCGGCGGCCACGGCCGCCACGCCAGAGACAGTCAGCAGCACGCGATCACGCCAGGGCAGGGCGGGCGGCAGGGGCTTGCTGGCCTGCCCGGCGCCGAGGCGGGCGGGCGCCATGCCCAATTCGATCAAGGCATCTTCAAAGACCTGCGCATCACCCAGTTGATGGTGCACCGTCAGTTCACGGGCCAGCAGATTGAAGTCCAGCCGCGCCACGCCCGTCATGGGCTCCAGCCGATTGCGGATGAGCCTTTCTTCGGTGGGGCAGTCCATGGCGTCGATGCGGTAGCGGACATGCGTCGTGCCAGGCGGCGCCGCCGTGGGGCGGTTGATTTGGGCGGTCTGGACAGCAGGCGTGCAGCACGCATCGGCGTGATCGTGATCATGGCTGTGGTCGTGGCCATGTTGATGATCGTGATGCGCGTGCCCGTGTGGCGCCTCCTCGTGGCCACCACAGCAGGCATCGGCGGCCTTGGCCTTCGCATCGGCGGCGGGCACCCGTGTGGGCGCGACCTGGATGGGGATCACGGGGCGGCCCGTGCGGCCGGGAGGTTGCTGAGCACTCATGTAGCAGTACGTCCACTTCGATCACCCGATTGGACACCGGATTGGCGCCCTTGCGGGCGCTACGGCTTTCATTGGCCCGGAACATGCGTTCACCAGGGATGGACTATCCTCGCACGACCATGAAGGCCTTGCACATCCACGTCGGCGAAGACGCCCGGCGACACATCGAGGCGAACGGCCTGCGTCCTCAGGACATCCGGCTCGTGCCTGCTGCGGCAGGCGGCCCCAAGGGCCTCATCCTCAATCACCTAGACCAGCATCTTTTCGGACAGTGGCTTCCCCAGGGCGGCCACACGGTGCACCTGGTGGGTGCCTCCATCGGGGCCTGGCGCATGGCCACCGCCGCCATGCCGGACCCGGTCGAGGCCTTCCGTCTGCTGGCACAGGGCTACATCGCCCAGAACATCGAGCCCGAACCCGGGCGGCGCATGCCTTCGGCGCAGCGCATCACGGCCGGCTTCACTCAGACGCTGCAGGGCTTTTTCGGTGCCGATCTGCAGGCCTTGCTGGCCCACCCGCAATACCGCCTGCACGTGCTGACCTCACGCGGGCGCACCTTGTTGCGCCCCGGTTCGCCGCGCCGCACCTTGCTGGGCTTCACCGGCCTGGCGCTGGGCAACGTGGTGTCGCGCAAGGCCGTGGGCCTGTTCATGGAACGCACCGTGTTCTCCGCACCCGGTGAGACGCTGCCCGTGCCGCTGAATGACCTGCCCACCGGCCGCGTGGCGCTCGACGCGCAGAACTTCATTCCGGCCATGCTGGCGTCCTGCAGCATCCCCTTCATGCTCGATGCGGTGCGCGACATCCCGGGCGCACCCGGCGGCGCGCACTGGGACGGTGGCATCGTCGACTACCACTTTCACTGGCCCTATGCCGACATGGGCCCGGGCCTGGTGCTGTACCCGCACTTCCAGCGCCAGGTCGTGCCGGGCTGGCTGGACAAGACGTTGAAGTGGCGCCACCGCGCCAGCCCCGGCCTGAGCAACATGGTCCTGCTCGCACCCAACCCTCAGTGGGTGGCGACGCTGCCACACGGCAAGCTGCCCGACCGCAACGATTTCAAGAAGCTGGACTATCCCGGCCGGGTCAAGGCCTGGACCCAAGCCGTGGCCAGCGCCCAGGCCTTGGCGGACGATTGGCAGGATTGGCTGGCACGCGGTTGCCCCGCCAGTGCATTGCGGCCGCTTTGAACCGGGTTTGAGCCGCTGTGGCCCTGCTTTGCCGGTGGCAGTGACGCGGGTAAGGCACAACGCCACGGCTGCCGCGCGGCGCGTGGCGCCAAGCCTCGGGACTCTGGCTACACTGTTTGGATGGACCCAGTCACCAGCCTGATCCTGATCGCCTTTCTCATCGCGGCAAGTGCCTTTTTCTCCATCGCAGAGCTGTCGGTGGCCGCTTCGCGCCGCTTGCGCCTGCGGCAGATGGCCGAACAGGGCGATCTGCGCGCGCAGCGCGTCATCAATGTGCAGCTGGAGCCCGGGGATTTCTTCACCGCCATCCAGATCGGCATGAACACGGTCGCCATCCTGGGTGGCGTGGTGGGCGAGGGCGCCTTTTCGCCGTTGATCTCGCCCTTGCTGGCCCAGGCGGGCGTCTCGCCGGCACAGGTCGACACCGCCAGCACCATCACCTCTTTCGTGCTCGTCACCAGCCTGTTCATCTTGCTGGCCGACCTCTTCCCCAAGCGCCTGGGCATGAACGCGCCCGAGCAGATCGCCGTGCGGGTCGTCGGGCCCATCCACGTCTTCCTTGGCGTGGCCAGACCCATCGTTTGGCTCTTCAAGCGCCTGACCGATGGCCTGTTCAAGCTGCTGCGCCTGCCCGAGCACCGCGACGAGGCCATCACCCCCGACGACATCCTCGCCATGGCCCAGGCCGGCGCCGATGCAGGGGTGCTGGCCCAGCCCGAGCACCGCGTCATCGAGAACGTCTTCGAGCTGGACACGCGCATGGTCACCAGCGCGATGACCGCCCGCGACAGCGTCATCCACTTCCTGATCGACGACAGCGACACGCTGGTGCGCGCCCGCATCGATCAGTTCCCGCATTCGACCTACCTGGTCTGCCAGGGCGACATCGACCACGTCATCGGCTACATCGATTCGAAAGACATCCTCAGCCGCATGCTCAGGGGCCTGCCGCTGTCGCTGACCACGCTGCAGAGCGAGGGCCTGATCAAGAAGGTGATGCTGGTGCCCGAGCGCCTGACGCTGTCCGAGGTGCTGTCCCAGTTCCGCCAGAACTACGAAGACTTCGCCGTCATCGTCAACGAATACAGCCTGGTGGTGGGCATCATCACGATCAACGATGTGATGAGCACGGTGATGGGCGGGCTGGTGGCGCCCCAGGACGAAGAACAGATCGTGCGCCGCGATGCCAATTCCTGGCTGATCGACGGCGTCACGCCCATCGAGGACGTGCTGCGGGCGCTGGACCTCGACAGCCTGCCTCGCGACGACGAATACGAAACCCTGGCCGGCTTCCTGATGGTGATGCTGCGGCGCGTTCCCAAGCGCACGGACAACGTCAGCTGCCGCGGTTTCCGCTTCGAAGTGATGGACGTCGACAGCTACAAGATCGACCAGGTGATGGTCACCCGGGAGACCTCGCCCGATCCGCAAGGGGACGGGCAGGGCTGACCCGGGCGCCAAGCCTTCGCTTACAGCGAGGCTTCCAGCATGGCGCGGTATTCCTCGGCCGTGGCCACGCGCGGATTGGTCTTGTGGCAGTGGTCGGCCATGGCGCCGGCGATGATCTTGTCGAACCACTCGCGCTGCACGCCCATTTCGGCCAGGCCCTTGGGCAGGCCCAGGCGGGCGTTCATGTCGCGGATGGCCTGCGGGATGTCGGTGGCCGAGGCCAGCCCCATCGCATGGGCCATGCGTTCCAGGCGGCGCTCCTTGCGGATCGATTCGGCCTGGCTGTTGAACTTGATCACCTCGGGCAGGAACATCGCGTTGAGCGTGCCATGGTGCAGCCTGGGGTTCACGCCGCCCAGGCTGTGGCTCAGGCTGTGCACCGCGCCCAACCCTTTTTGAAAGGCCATGGCGCCCTGCATCGAGGCGCTCATCATGTTCAGGCGCGCTTCGCGGTCGCTGCCGTCGCGGGTGGCGCGCTCG
>CAYPUS010000084.1:0-6271 GCA_964413815.1 uncultured Aquabacterium sp.
GTCCAGGCCGATGGCGGGGGTGGGCACCTGGCCGGTGATCACCACCATCGGGATCGAATCCATGTAAGCGGTGGCGATGCCGGTGATGGCGTTCGTCACGCCGGGGCCGGAGGTCACCAGGGCCACGCCGACGTCGCCCGTGGCGCGCGCGTAGCCGTCAGCAGCGTGGACGGCCGCCTGTTCGTGGCGCACCAGCACGTGCTCGATGGCATCCTGCTTGTACAGGGCATCGTAGATGTAGAGGACGGCGCCGCCGGGATAGCCCCACATGTACTTGACGCCTTCGGCCTGGAGGCAGCGCACCAGAATGTCGGAGCCGTTGAGGACCTCGCCGGAGGGGCTGGAAGAGGATGCGTCGGCAGCGCCGGCGCGGCGGATATCCGCGGGAGACATGTCCATGATGAAAGAACCTTTCAGATTTTCTCTAACGAAAAACGATCGGTGCCCCTCTTCACCACCACGGCCTTCAGCCACGTGAACCCACGTGAGGCCCTGACAGCAGCACTGCGATCACGGATGACCGTGTGCTCGCCCTTGTGAGGCGGATTTGGAACCTGCGCGGCCTGCCACTGGTGCCTGCATGCCATTCAAGGCCGTTCGAGACTTTCTGAACGGCGGGGGGCATGCGGGGATGGGCGCTCCAGACTCAGGCCAGATCGAGATGACGCAAAGACAGCCATTATCGCATCCATTCATGGCAATTCAAGCCACCTCATTCGGGCGCAAGCGGTGAAGGGGCGGCCGATGCGATAATCCGCGGCGCCAACCAGATGTGCGACGAGACGCGCAGCGCCCCGCCTTGACCCCCCTGCCCAGCCCATCCACCGAAGAGGAACTCAACGCGTTCCTGAAAAGCGTCGAACGGCGAGCGTTCAAACGCACGGTCTATGCCGTCCGCGACGAGGACGCGGCCCTGGACATCGTCCAGGACGCCATGATCCGGCTGACGCAGAGCTACGCCGACCGCCCGGCCAATGAGTGGCCGATGCTGTTCCAGCGCATCGTCTCGAACGCCACCCTCGACTGGTTCCGCCGCCAGAAGGTCCGCAACGCGGTGTTCATGAACATCGGCGACCTGGAGGCTTCGGTGGGCGACGACGACGGGGATTTCGACCTGCTCGAATCGCTGCGCCTGGAGCAGGCCGGCACGGAAGGTGCGGACGATGCCGCCACCCGGACCGAAATGCTCACGCAGATCGAGGAAGAAATCCAGAAACTGCCGACGCGTCAACGGGAAGCGTTTCTGTTGCGTTACTGGGAGGAACTGGATGTTGCTGAGACGGCGGCAGCCATGGGGTGCTCGGAGGGCAGCGTGAAAACACACTGCTCCCGGGCGGTCCAGGCGCTGGCCAAGGCCCTTCAATCGCGCGGTATCTCATTGTGAAAACACCTCCCACTTCCCCGCTGACCGCGGCGCAACGCGAGGCCCTGGAGGCCCGCTTCGCGCTGCGTGTCGCCGCGCGCCTGGAAGAAGGCGCCCGGGCCGTCCCCCACGACATCGGCGAGCGCCTGCGCGTGGCGCGTGAACAAGCGGTGGGTGCGGCACGCCATGCCCGCGCCTCGGCCGCCGCCGCAGGCACGGCGCAGGTACAACAAGGCACCATCACCGTGGGCGTGGGCGTGGGCGTCGGCGCCATGGGCCTGAGCGGGGCGACGCCCGGCGGCACCGGTGGCCTCGGCACGGGCCCCCTGCCCTCACTCACAGATATGGTCAGCGGCTGGCAAGCTGCCGCCCCCGCCCGCGCGCCCGGCCGAAGCCGTCCCATTGAAGATGCACCGCCCTCCTGGGGCTGGCGCCTGGCGGGCCTGTTGCCGGCCATCGCCCTGGTGGCCGGGCTCTGGGGCATCCGACACTACGCCCAGCATGAGCAAGTCGAAGCCACGACAGAAGTCGATCTGCAACTGCTGACCGACGATCTGCCGCCTGACGCCTACGCCGATCCCGGCTTCGAGGAGTTCCTCAGCCGTGACAGCGGCCCGGCCGTGCGGCCCATCGAAGACGTCCCAGCCGATGCCGGGGGCGACCTCGTCACCACGGACACTCCGCCCGACCTGGGCGAGTCCGACGCCCCGTTCGTCCCGCCGCTGCGCCGCAACTACCGATAAGCCCTTCTGCCCGTCGTTGACCGCCCGCCCCATGACCAAGATGTCCCGTCGCTTCCGCCTCACCACCGCGATCTGGCTCGGCGCCAGCTTGCTGTGGCTGGCTGCGGCGGGTGCGGCGCTGGCCCAGGCTCAGAGCGAGGCGCCCGCGCCGCAGTGGCGCGAGCTCACGCGCCAGCAACAGCAGGTGCTGTCGCCCTTGTCGGGCCAGTGGCACACCCTGGACGACATCAGCCAGGCCAAGTGGCTGCAGGTCGCCAACCGCTACGAGCAGATGAGCCCGGAAAACCAGGCCCGCATGCAAGAGCGCATGCGCAACTGGGCCCGGCTGTCGCCCCAGCAACGCGCCGAGGCGCGCCTGCGCTTTCAGCAAAGCCGCCAGATGGGCGCCGATGAACGCCAACGCAAATGGGCCGAGTACCAGGCCCTGTCGCCCGAGGCACGTCAGGACCTGACCCGCCAGGCCGTTCGCAAGGCCCAGCCCGTTTTTCTGCCGAACAACGCCGTGGGCCCGCGCGAAGCCCGGCAGGCCTACACCGTCAGGCGCGGCGGGCACAACGATGTGACCCCACTGAAGTCCAATATGGTGCCCTCTCCCACCCCGGGGTCGGTGCCCACGCGCAGGGCGGTGCGCCCCGGGATGGTGAATGCCGGCGCGGGCGCCACCACCAATCTGGTCAATCAGCGCCCCACGCCCTCTTTCCACCAGCAGACCGGCCTGCCCAAGATCGCGGGCACCCAAGGCTTCGTCGATCCCGTGACGCTGCTGCCGCGCAAGGGGCCCCAAGGCGCGGCCATGACCCCACCCCCGCCCCCGCAGGAGCGCCGCGCGCCCCCGGGTCAGCGGCGCTGAACCGCTGGCGCACCACCGCCATCATGGTCACCCCGCCGTGGCACCGCCACCGCGGCGGGCGACCCGGGCACGCTGGTGTATCGTTCGGCCCTTGCTGACCGTGCACCTGCGTTCCATGTCGATGTCTTCCGTCCCTCCTTCGATCGGCCCCAGTCTGGCTGAGTGCCAGGCACGTGCCCAAGGCCCGGCCCCGGCGCTGCGCCGCCGCATGGCCGCCTTCGTCTATGAAGGCGTGCTGCTGTTCGGCCTGGTGATGGCGGTGGGCGCCATCTACTCGGTGCTGAGCAACCAGCGCCACGCCCTGCAAGGCCGCGAAGGCATGATGGCCGCGCAGTTCCTGGCACTGGCGCTGTATTTCATCTGGTTCTGGACCCACGGCGGCCAGACGCTGGCGATGCGGACCTGGCAGGTCAAGCTGGTGGCGCAGGACGGCACGCCTGTCTCCCTTCGACAGGCGCTGGCGCGCTTTCTGGCATCGTGGCTGTGGTTCATGCCAGCCTGGGGCGGCGCCTGGCTGGCCGGCTGGCACCAGTCCAAGCTGCTGTATGGCGCCATGCTGGTCTGGATCCTGATCTACATGGGCCTGACCTGGCTGCTGCCCCAGGGCCAGTTCTTGCACGATGCCATCTGTCGCACCCGTGTGATCGACACCCGACCCTGAATCCGCGCCCCTGCGCGCCCGCCTTCTCACTCACTCTTGCACATGACCATCTCCCTTTGTGTCTACTGCGGCTCGCGCGACGGGCTGGATCCTCAACACGTGGCCGCCGCGCGGGAAGTGGGCCGCCAGATCGGCAAGCGGGGCTGGCGGCTGGTCTACGGCGGCGGCAGCACCGGCTTGATGGGCGCCGTGGCCGACGCGGCGATCGAGGCCGGCGCCCCGGTGATCGGGGTGATTCCGCACCGCCTGATCCAACGGGAGCTGGGGCACGGCGGCGTGACCGAACTGCAAGTGGTCGACAGCATGCACGAGCGCAAGCACAAGATGGCCATGCAATCCGACGCCTTCATCGCCCTGCCCGGCGGCATCGGCACGATGGAAGAGATCTTCGAGGTCTGGACCTGGCGCCAGCTCGGCTACCACCGCAAGGCGCTGGGGCTCCTGAACGTGGCCGGCTACTACGACGACCTGCTCAAGTTCATCGACCGCAGCCGCGACGGCGGCTTCCTGTGGCCGGATGTGCAGGAGCTGCTGGCGGTCGACACCGACATCACCGCCCTGCTCGACCGGCTAGAAGACGAATGCGCGCGCCTGAAAGCACAAACGCCGCCGGAGCAGGAAGAACCTGGCCCGGGCGGCGTCGCGCCGGAAATCTGAAAGACGGGCCGACCCAGGTCGGCCCGATGGGTCTGATCGGAACCGATCAGACCGCCGCTTCGTCGGTCTCGCCGGTGCGGATGCGCACCACCTGCTCGACCGGCGTCACGAAGATCTTGCCGTCACCGATCTTGCCGGTCTTGGCTGCGCGGATGATGGCTTCGATGCAGCGGTCCACGTCGTCGGACTTGACGACCACTTCGATCTTGACCTTCGGCAGGAAGTCGACGACGTATTCGGCGCCGCGGTACAGCTCGGTGTGGCCCTTCTGACGGCCAAAGCCCTTCACCTCGGTCACGGTCAGGCCGGTCACCCCTACCTCAGCCAACGCTTCGCGGACTTCTTCCAGCTTGAAGGGTTTGATGACGGCAGTGATCTGTTTCATGTCGGGAACTCCGAAAAATTGTCAGCGAGAGAAGTCGGCGAAAAGCGTCAATGGCCGCTTCGCATTGGGGCTATTTAAGCACGATTAGCAGGAGCCGGGCCAGGTCTGCGCCGAGGCGATGTGCAGGTGCAGCACCGAGACGTGGCATGAAGCGGGCCCCAGCCTGGGGCGTGAAGCCTGGCGTGGCGACAGGCCCTTGCGCTTTCGCGTAGGCTACGCGGCAGCCATGCCGCCGCCAGTCCCCCGCTCAGTACCCATGGACGACATCCCTTCCGCTCCGCGCCCGCTGCCCCCCTTGCACGCTCAGGCCAGCCGGCACGCCGCCCCACATCCCGAGCTGCCGCTGCTGACCATCCACTGGCACGACAAGCTGTCCGAGATCGACGCCGCGCAGTGGGACGCCCTTGCCGATGCCGCAGCCGGCGGCGTGCCCTTCCTGCGTCACGGCGTGCTCGCGGCCTTCATCGACAGCGGCAGTGCCTGCGCCGACACAGGCTGGCAGCCCCGCTTCCTGACCTTGCGCGATGCCACGGGCCGCATCCTGGCCGGCAGCCCCCTCTTTCTCAAGGCGCATTCGTATGGCGAATATGTCTTCGACTGGGCCTGGGCCGACGCCCATGACCGCGCGCTGCGGCGCCACGGGCACCACTATTACCCCAAGCTGCTTGGCGCCATCCCTTTCTCGCCCATTCCTGGCGAAAGGCTGCTGGTGCACCCGGCCCTGGGCGAGTCGCAGCGGCGCGAGGCCCACGCCCGCATGCTCCTGGCGCTGCAAGAAGCCTGCATGGCACAGGGGTTGTCTTCCGCACATGTGTTGTTCCTGTCCGACGCAGAAGCGCAATGTGCTGCCGCGGCCGGCTGGCTCATCCGCCACGGCGTGCAGTTCCACTGGCAGAACCGGCAGGACGAGCCCTACCCCGACTTCGAGGCCTTCCTGGCCAGCCTGACCCGGGATCGGCGCAAGAAGATCCAGCAGGAAAGGCGCAAGGTGCGCGATGCCGGGGTGCATTTCGACATCCTGGCTGGCGCAGAGATCCAAGCTGCCGATTGGGACTTCTTTCACCGCTGCTACAGCCAGACTTACCTCGAGCGCGGGCAGCAGCCTTACCTCACGCGCGATTTCTGGCGCCTGGCCGCGCAGGCGGTGCCCGACGGTTGGGTGCTGTTCGTCGCCAGCCACGAAGGGCGCCGCATCGCATCGGCCCTGCTGGCTGTGGACACCCACGCGCGGGTGGCCTATGGTCGCTACTGGGGCGCGCTGGCGAACCTGTCGTGCCTGCATTTCGAGGCTTGCTACTACCAGCCGCTGCAGTGGTGCATCGCGCAGGGCATGCAGCGTTTCGAGGGCGGCGCGCAGGGCGAACACAAACTCAGCCGAGGCCTGCTGCCGGTCGCCACGCAGTCGGCCCACTGGATCTCACACCCCGGCTTACGTGATGCGGTATCCGATTTCCTGATAAGGGAAAAGCAAGGCGTGGCAAGCTACATCGACGAATTAGATGAGCGAAGCCCGTTCAAACCCCAAGATCAAACGCCTTGACGTGATGCGACACTCGCGAAAAAACCGCTGTCCTAAATAACAGGGTCACCGATGCCGTTCTACGCTCAAAGC
>CAYPUS010000084.1:6281-10012 GCA_964413815.1 uncultured Aquabacterium sp.
CCGCCCGCCATCCTGGACATCGAAGCCTCAGGCTTCGGTCTGGGCAGCTATCCCATCGAGGTTGGCTTCGTGCAGCCCGACGGCCAGTGCTGGTGCAGTCTGGTCAAGCCGCTGGCAGACTGGCAACACTGGGATCCCAACGCGGCCTCGGTGCACCACATCACCCGCGAGCAGTTGCTGGAACATGGCCGCGACCCCACCGAGATCGTGGACGTGCTCAATGAACGCCTGGGGGGCATGACGGTTTATTCGGATGCCTGGGCGCATGACTACACCTGGCTCAACCGGCTGTATGAAGCGGCCGGACGCACCCCGACCTTCAAGCTCGATAACCTGCGTGCGCTGCTGAGCGACGCGGAAGCAGCCTCCTGGCACGATGTCAAACGCCGCGTGGTGCAGACCCTGGGTCTGGCTCGGCACCGTGCCAGCGCCGATGCGCGCATCCTCCAGCAGACCCTGCTGACCCTGCGTCAGCCCACCAAAGCCGTCGCCTGACAGCAGGCGGCGCCGGGCCGGCGCTCAAAGGTGCTCATCAAGGGTAGTAATTTTCGCGCTGCCGCTCTTCCTGCTGCCGCATGCGCACACATTCCGCATGGCCGGTGTATTCCGGCCGCGAGCAATAGCGTTTCATGCAAATGGCCAGCAAGATGAAGGAACGGTCGCCGCAAGCGCGGCGGGGATTCAGCGGCACCGCCTGTCCCACCGGCCTGCTCGAAGCCTGACGCGGCGGGCGATCGGCCGCACCGAGTGCGGCATGGCTGATCGGGTCATCCGGCTTGTCGGCGGATTCGCTGTCTTGTGCTGAAGCGCCCTGACCCGCATCGTCCTTGCCGGCGAATGCCGAGGTCGACATCGCTGCGGGGACAGCGGCCGGGGCGACAGCGGGGACCGCCTCCACGGCGCCTCCGGTCAGCATGGGCGATGCCACAAAGCCCGCGGCCTCCGATGCCGAGACAATCTGTTCCGGGTGTCCGTGCCGCTGCGTCCACCAGATCGCCAGCCCCATCGTCAGCGCCAGGCTCGCCATGCCCCAGCCCAGCCACGGTGGGGTCGGGCGGCGCACCCCAGGCGGCTGGATCCCGGGCGAGGATGAGGCGCGCTCCGGCAAGCCACCTTGGGCGAGCGGATGCGTCACCTGCCTGGGGCCCGCATCGACGGCCGGCGCCGCGCCGCCTGGCATCTGCGCAGGCATGTCCGGCATGGCCCCACCGCGGTTGCCCGCACCCACGCCATCGTCCAGCCCAAGCGGGGACGACACACCCGCCGGCCGGGCAATCGGCACAGTGGCCGGTATGGCGCTCAGGGTGTCGGCCATCACATGGCGCAGCGCCATCTCAGCCTCGGGGGACATGGGCGGCACGCCCGGGCGCACCGAGGGCGGCAGGGGAGCCGGGGCCGCCGCGGCACGGGCCACGGGAACGGGGCCGGCTGTCGCACCCGATGGCGACGAGGGCCAGCTTGGCGGCGCATGCAGCCGGCCTGCAGCCGGAATGGTCGTCAGGTGCAGCGGCTGCTCGGGCAGGCCTGGGCGGACGTCCACCACGGTTTCTGCCTGGCTGTCCGGCCCTGTGCCCTCTGTGCCGTCGGCGCGCAGCCCCAGCATCTCGGTCATCCAGGCCAGGCTTTTGGGCGCCAGCTCGGGCTCCTCGCCGTCGGCCGGGAGCGCCACGCTGCCATGGAGTTCGTCGAGCCAGGCCGCCACCGACTCGGGGCGGTCCTGCGGCCGAACGGCCAGAGCATGATCGATGGCGCGCGCGAAGGCTTGGCTGAAATGGCAATCGAAGCCTGCCGCCAGGCTGGCGCTCATCTGGCGCAAGGTCGCGACGTCATCGTGCACGGCGCGCGCCGTGGCTGGCATGGGTGGGCGCCCGGTGATGCAAAAGTGCACCACAGCCGCCAGCGCATACAGGTCGGTCCACGGCCCCTGCCGCAGCTGCACCGTTTCGGCGTACTGCTCGATGGGCGCAAAGCTCGGCTTGACGATGGCCGTCAGCGTCTGGGTATGGTCGCCGATGACGCGGCGCGCGGCGCCCAGGTCCAGGAGCACGGGCCGCCCGCGCCCCGGGCCGGTTTCGTCATCGAGCAGGAGGATGTTGTCCGGTGCCACGTCGCGGTGGTAGACGTTCTCGCGGTGCAGGCAGTCCAGCGCGCCCAGCAGCGGCGTGATGAGCTGGCGCAGCCAGGCCTCGTCCGGCGGCCGCTTCATGGCGCGGCGGATCTCCTGGAGCGTGCGGCCCTTGTAGTAAGGCATCACCATGTAGGCGGTGCCATGCTGCTCCCAGAAGCGGTAGACCTTCACCAGAGAAGGATGGTCGAAGCGGGCCAGCAGGCGCGCCTCGTTGATGAAGGAGCGCATGCCCAGCATGAAGGTGTCCGCATGGGCTGCGGAGCGCACCGTCACCTCCGCACCGAAGCCCCGGCTTGCCAGTGCCGCAGGCATGTATTCCTTGATGGCGACCTGACGCTCCAGGGCGTGGTCGAAAGCCAGGTAGACGATGCCGAAACCGCCGATCCCCAGCACCTGCTGGATCTCGAATTCGCCCAGGCGGGTACCGGTCGGCAGTGCGTCGTGCTCGGAAATGGTGGGCATGGCAAGGGCAATCGGGGCCGCCTCTGTTCAGGCGAACATTGGCGGATGTCAGGTGGACGGACTGCTAAGGCCTTGTCGAAAGCGGGCAGCTTACCGCAGGCAGGGCCGCCGCACCAGGGTCACGGAGATGGGAAACATTTCCTCACCCGCCCGCGCCACACGTCGGCGCAGCGCCCGCGGATTGAAGACGAGGCCGGAAGACCCATGAGCCCAGCGCTTCAGCAAGGCTGAATCAATTGTTAAGAAAAAGCTGAATTGCGCACATGAGACAAAAGCAGCAGACTTAACTGATTTCCCCGTGATCGAGGGGCGCACCATCGCGGTGCTGGATGTCCGCTAAGTCGGACCCCCTGGTATAACTACCGATTCCGTTGAACGCTCCGCGGGATGTCGCTGTCGCGCCTGCGCATCCTTTTTTCGTCGCTACTTCCTTTTTGTCGTCCATGAAGCTGTCTGCCACGCATTCTTCTGCCACCGAATCCACCCAGGTGCCAGGCCAGAAGCCACGTGTCGTCATCATCGGCTGCGGCTTCGGCGGCCTGGAAGCGGCCAAGGCTTTGTCGGGCGCCGATGTCGAGATCATCGTCATCGACCGCACCAACCACCACCTCTTCCAGCCGCTGCTCTACCAGGTGGCCACGGCCGGCCTGCACGCCCCGGCCATCGCCGGCCCCATCCGCCACATCCTGCGAGAGCAGATCGCGCGCGGCAACATGACGGTGCTGATGGGCGAGGTCACCACCATTGACGCGGCCTCGCATTGCATCGTGCTCGACGGCGGGGAACACGTCCACTACGACCACCTCATCCTGGCCGCCGGCGCCACCCACAGCTACTTCGGGCGCGATGACTGGGCGAAGTACGCGCCGGGTCTCAAGACGCTGGGCGACGCCTTCACCATCCGTCGCCGCGTGCTGACCGCTTTCGAGCAGGCCGAACGCGAGCTGGACCCGGCCAAGCGCGAACCCTGGCTGACCTTCGCCGTGGTGGGCGCAGGCCCGACGGGCGTGGAGATGGCCGGCACCATGGCCGAGATCGCGCAGCACACGCTCAGCGCCGAGTTCCGCCGCATCGATTCGCAAGGCCGCGCCGCGCGTTTCGGGATCGAAATAGGGATAGGTCGCGACCTTGAGGCCGACGC
>CAYPUS010000084.1:10022-10966 GCA_964413815.1 uncultured Aquabacterium sp.
CGTGGCGCTCGGGTCATCCTGCTGGAGGGCGCCCCCCGCGTATTGGGCACCTTCACCGAGGACCTGTCCCAGCGCGCCCGCGAGCAGCTGGAGATGCTGGGCGCCGAGGTGCTGACCGGCGCCAAGGTGACCAACATCACCGCCTTCGGCATTCACTACGACCTCAACGAGACGGCCCCTGACGGCAGCATCCGCGCGACCTCCCACTTCCTGCCCTGCCGCACGGTGATCTGGGCCGCCGGCGTGGCCGCTTCCCCGCTGGGCCGCGCGCTGGCCAAGAGCACGGGTTGCGAACTCGACCGCGCCGGCCGCGTGATCGTGCAGCCCGACCTGTCGATCGCCGGCCATCCCAACATCTATGTGGTGGGTGACCTGGCCTCGGCCAAGAGCTACCTCAAGCCTGACCAGCCCACACCGGTGCCCGGCGTGAGCCCGGGGGCCAAGCAGATGGGACGCAAGGCCGCCTTCAACATCATGCGGCGCATGAAGGGGCTGGAGACCCAGGCCTTCCGCTACTTCGACTACGGCTCGCTGGCCACCATCGGCAAGCGCGCGGCCGTGGCCATGATCGACGTGCCCTTCCTCAACAAACGGTTCAAGTTCAGCGGCTTTTCGGCTTGGTTGTTCTGGCTGTTCGTGCACGTGTACTTCCTGATCGGTTTCCGCAACCGCATGGTGGTGCTCGTCGACTGGGCCTGGGCCTACTTCACCTCGCAGCGCCACGCCCGCGTCTTCCCCGACCCGCATGCGCTGGAGCCCAATGCGATGCTCGTGCGCGTGACGCCCCCGCCCGAGCCGCCCGTGAGCGTCACGGCGGCCACGCCAAGCGTGCCGGCCCCGTCGGGCTCATCGGGAACGGCCGCCGCATCGGTGCGCCCAGGTCCGGCGGGCGGTGCCGCGCCTTCACCGGCAGGCTGAAGCGCCCCGTTGCGCGCAGGCCCCTG
>CAYPUS010000085.1:0-10962 GCA_964413815.1 uncultured Aquabacterium sp.
GGATGGCCATGAACTCCTCGCCGCCGAAGCGCGCCACGATGTCGCTGGGCCCTCGCAGGTTGTCCTGCAGGGTCCGGGCCACCTGGATCAGGCACTGATCGCCTTGCAAGTGGCCATAGTGGTCGTTGTAGCGCTTGAAGTGGTCCACATCGATCATGACGATGGCGACATCGTGCCGGCCATGCTGGGCGCGGCGCCAGACCTGCTGCAGATGGCTGTCGGCATGGCGGCGGTTGTAGACGCCTGTCAGCCCGTCGACACGCGACAGGCGTTGCAGGCGCTGGCGCACATCACCCAGGTCGGCCATCACGTGCTTGCGACGCAGCGACAGCAGGTAGCGGCGCCGCTCGTCGCGCTCCAGCGCATAGTTGGCCATCAGCGTGAAGATCGCCGTGGCCACCAGCATCGCGGCCATCGGGGCGATCAGGCGCGGGTTGAAGTTGGTCACCGTCAGGATGCCGCCCAGATGGATGGCGAAGACGGCCAGCGAAGAAGCCACCGCATACCCAAAGCGCAGGCGCTGCACCAGGTTGCCATAGACGATGACGACCATCAGCCCGACGTGGTAGTACTGGCTCATCGGGCTCTGGCTGGCGGCCAGGATGTAGGCCAGGCAGGCCGCCGCACCCAAACCGCTGAGGGTCACGATGCTCTCCAGCACGGGGGGTGGCAAGTAGCGCAGGACCCACCCTGGCGCCAGGGTGCCCAGCAGCAGGATCGCCAGGGCCAGGGGCGTGAAGACGAGCAGCCTCACCTTCAAGGCCAGCTCCAGCACGTCAGGTGCCATCAGGTAGTCGACGGGCAGGAAGCCCAGGAACACCAGCAGCGACAGCCAGCCGCTGAGCATGAAGTACCGCAGGCGGCGCGGCGCGCCCTCTTGCTGGAACTGCGCTTCCAGCTGTGCAGGAAAGCGCAAGCCCGAAAATGGTTTTTCGAGGGCTGCATCGGCCTGCGCCACGCGTGCGCGCTCGACCGCGCCCTGCGAATGCGCGGGCGACGACGATGGCAGGATGACGGCGCCTGTGTTGTGCACGGTCAGCCCCGCCCCAGGGCCAGCCCGGAGGGGTGACCCGAACTGTCGCGGCAGCCCTGCTCGCAAGCCTGGTCGCACGCATGGTCAGACAAGGCGGCCACCCGGTCACGCCCGGCCTGCTTGGCCTGATACAGCGCCTGATCGGCCAAGGCCAGCAAGCGACCGGGTCCCGGCTCCTGCGGCGCTGGCCGCACGCAGGCCGCGCCGATGCTCACGGTCACCACGTCCGCCGTGGGCGACGCGCCATGTGCATGCCCCATCTGCCGCACGCCCTCGCGCACCCGCTCGGCCGCCGCCACGGCCGTGTCCAGCGACACGCCGCCCAGCACGACGATGAACTCCTCGCCCCCGAATCGGCCGACCAGGTCGCCAGGCCGGCGCAGGTGCGCGACCATCGCCTGCGCCACCTTGTGCAGGCAGGCATCGCCCTCTGGGTGGCCATGGTGATCGTTGAAGGCCTTGAAATGGTCGATGTCCATCATCAGCACGGACACGGTGCCGCCCTCGTGGCGGGCGCGGTCCCACACCTGCTGGAGGAACTCGTCCACATGCCGGCGGTTGGCAAGGCCGGTGAGCACATCGTGGCGCGACAGCGCCTCCAGGCGCTGGTTGCCATGTTCGATCTCGGCCAGCAGGCGCTGCTCATGGCGCAGCATCAGCCAGTTGGCGCGTTCCTCGTGCTCCAGCCCGTAGCAGCCGGCCAGGCCAAAGGCCGCCGTGGAGACCAGCACCAGGGCGATGGCCATCATCAGCACCGTGTGGGTGGGCATCATCCGCCATGCGAAGTAGGCGAACAGCATCATCAGCACCGCGTCGGCCACGACGGCCCGCCAAAAGCGCATGCGCGTGACCCCGCCATTGAACAGCACGATCATGGCCATCGACACCACGTAGGCGGGCGCCAGCTCGTCCCGGCTGATCAGGCACAGCCAGACCACGATGGCGCCGGACACGCTGCTGCCCAGCACCACAAACCACTCTGTCACGTGAATGGCGATGTGCCGGAACATCGTCAGCAAGAAGAGCATGAACAGCACTGTCAGCAGCAGCCGCGCCAGAACGGCCTCGCGGAAGACATCGGGCACCATCATCCAGTCGGCCGCCATCAGCCCGAAGGTCAGAAAGGTCGCCAGCCCCAGGCCCACGCGCAGCAGTTGCGCGCGCTGCGCCGCTTCATCGCGCTGGAATTCGGCCTCGAGCTGGCCGGGAAAGCGCAACCAGCGAAAGCCCTTCTGCAACACCGCCTCATAGGGGGTGGCGGGCGCGACGACGTCATCGCCGAGCTCCTGGTCGGGAACCGGCGCAAGAGCTGCGGGGTGCAGGTTGACGGTGGATGCCATGCCGATGAACAAGGGGCAGAGGTGGAACGCTCTACGTGCTGTGTCGGATATTTCGGTATGAACGACGATAACTTAACGTCCAACCGTTCTCCGGCAGCTCACCTCATATAGGTGATACCACCCCGCCCGTGGCTCAATAATGCGGTGGCAATTCGTCACGCAGACTGCGGAAAGTCCCGGGCGTGCTTTCCCCCAACTGCTGACGCAGGGCGCTGACCTCGCTCAGCAGCAGCGCGATGTGGCCCTGCTGGCGCACCACGGTGCGGTTGAGTTCATCGACGAGGTCGTCCAGGAAGCCGAGCTTGATCTCCAGCTCGACCAGGCGGTTTTCCGTATCCGAAGGCGTGTTCATGGCCTGAGCCTACACTGCCGGGCATGACCGAGCGCAGCACCGCGGAATCGTTTTTGCCCCTCCTGATCCTGGCCATCCTGGCGACGCTGCTGATCGCCTGGCTGATGGGGCAACCCGCCCTCCAGCGCCGACGGCGCCAGCGCCTGCGAGCCCAGCCTTTTCCGGACGCCTGGCGCGCCATCCTCCAGCGCCGCGTACCCTATGTGCGGCGCCTGCCCGCCGACCTGCAGCTGCAGCTCAAGCGGCACATCCAGGTCTTTCTGGCCGAGAAGGCCTTCATCGGCTGCGCGGGGCTGGCCATCACCGACGAGATCCGCGTGACCATCGCCGCCCAGGCCTGTCTGCTGATCCTGAACCGCCCGACCGACTACTACCCCGCCCTGCGCCAGATCCTGGTCTACCCGGGCGCCTTCCATGTGCGCCACAACCACGCCGACGAAGCCGGTGTCGTGCAAACCCATGGTCAGACGCTGTCGGGCGAATCGTGGACGCAGGGCCAGGTGATCCTGTCGTGGGACGACACGCTGGAGAGCGCGGCGGTGCCCGATGATGCCTACAACGTGGTGCTGCACGAGTTCGCCCACCAGCTCGATTCCGAGAAGGGCTACACCAATGGCGCGCCCATCCTGGAAGGGCCGCTGCGCTATGAGCGCTGGTCACGGGTGATGCAGCAGGCCTACGACCGGCTCTGCGAGGCGGTGGACCGCGAAGAAGAGACCTTCCTGGACCCCTATGGGGCAAGCGATCCGGCCGAGTTCTTCGCCGTGGTCACCGAGGCGTTTTTCGAACAGCCGGCCGACCTGGCCCAGGCCCACCGCGACATCTACGAGGAGTTGCGCGGCTTTTACCGCATCGATCCGCTGAGCTGGTGAGGCGCGCGCTCAGACCGGCGCCAGGGCGGGGCTGGGCAGGCGCGAGCGGATGAAAGTCTCGAAGTCGGCCACCGGCAGGGGCTTGCTGAAGAGGAAGCCCTGGAAGGCATGGCAGCCCATGGCCGACAGGAAGCCGCGTTGCCCTTCCGTCTCGACCCCTTCGGCCAGCACCTGCAGGCCCAGCGTCTGGCCCAGGGAGACGACGGTGCGCGCGATGGCCGCGTCGTTGTTGTCGTTGGGCAGGTCGCTCACGAAGGCGCGGTCGATCTTGAGCTGGTCGAGCGGCAGGCGCTTGAGGTAGTTGAGCGAGGAATAACCGGTGCCGAAGTCATCCAGCGAGAAGCCCACGCCGTGGCGCTTGAGTTCGCTCATCTTGGCCACCACGTCCTCGATGTCGCGCACCAGCATGCTTTCGGTGAGCTCCAGCTTGAGCTTGTTGGGATCGATCCCGCAGCGCGCCACGATGTCCAGCACCTGGGGGACGAAATCAGGCTGGCGGAACTGGCGGGCGCTGACGTTCACCGACAGCGTGAAATGCTGGGTCTCGCGGCGCTGGGCCCAGGCCGCCAGCTGGATGCTGGCCTGCTTGAGCACCCATTCGCCCAGTTGCAGGATCAGGCCCGTGCGCTCGGCCAGCGGGATGAACTCGGCTGGCGGCACCAGACCGTGGCGGGGGTGGTTCCAGCGCACCAGGGCTTCGGCGCCGGTGATGCGGCCATCGGCCGCGACCTGGGGCTGGTAGTGCAGCACGAACTGCCCTTCGGTCAGGGCGGTGCGCAACTCGCCTTCAAGGGCGTTGGAGGCGGCCACATCGGCCTGCATCACATGCATGGCCATGTAGAGCACGATCAGCGCCATGATGTTGTTGCCCCAGGTGCAGAAGGCGCGCACCTCGTCGGGCAGGTTGTACTCGCGGCTCAGCGCAAAGCCGGTGCTGTCAAAAAGGACATAGGTGCCGAAGAACAACAGCAAGGCGCCGTTGCGCAGCCAGCTGCGCTTGCCCCGCAGCACCATATAGGCGGCCGCCCCCAGCGCCAGCAGGAACTGGTGGGAGGAGCGGGGCTCGCCGGGCGTCGGCACATCCAGCAGCAGGCAGACCACGCACATCACGGCGTACAGGCAGCTCAGCACCAACACGGTGGCGGCGTCGGTCTTCTTGAGCCGTGTCAGCACGATGCCCACGATGCCGACGGCGACGATGGCCAGCTCCAGGGGCACGATCAGCCACTGCGCCTTCAGGGCGAAGTACACCGACCAGAAAACGCCGGTTCCGATGGCCAGCACACAGCCCAGCATCAGCAGCAGCTCGATGCGACGCTGATGCTTGGCGCTCGGAAAATAGATGTCCGAGCGACTGACGTTCTGCCCAAAAAGGGTCATGGGAGGCGAGCCGGTGAAAAGGTGGTGTGAAAAACCGTTGCCCGAACCCTAACAACCCGTGTCGCCTGTGTCTTGAGGTTAAACACGGGGCGACGCGGCTGGAAGAGGCCTCGGCGTCAAAAATTCACGCAGATTGACCCCTCGGTCAGGCCGGCGCGTGCGGGGCTTTCACCGGGCGGGCTGGCGGGCCTCGCTCAAGCGGGCCGACAGCGCCGACATGGGACTGGGGCCGGAAGCCTTGGAAGAGGCCGGCGGTGCGGCGGGCGGCGTGGAAGCGGGCGCGGAAGCCGGGGCGGCAACTGAGGCAGGGGGGGAAGCCGGCGCAGAAGCGGATGGCGCCCGGTCTTGCGCGCCGGCAGGGCGGGCTTTCGGGGCGCTGGCGGGCCGGGACGCCGCCGAGGCGGCGGCCTCGGGTGCCACGGGCACTGTTTCGGAATCGCCTTCCGAGGCCGCCTCAGGGCCTTTCGGCTTCTTGGCCGCTGGCGACTCCGACAGGCCTTCGTCAATGCGCAGCGCGGGCGCCGGGGGCGGCGTCAGGTGGGGCATCAGCACCGGGCCCATGCTGCGCAGGATCTGCACCGGCAGCGCCGAGGTGAAGCGGTAGTTGGCCGCATCCGGGCCCACGACATAAGCCGTGATGGTGCCGAAATAGTTGGGGCCCAGCGAGAAGACGAAGGTGGCCGTGCGGTTGAGCGCCAGGCCGACCCGGCCCAGCACGCGCACGCGGTTGTCGCCAGTGCCGGTCTTGCCGCCCATGGCCAGCTCGCGCCCATCGGGGGTGCGGAAGGCGCCGGTCAGGCGGCGCGCCGTGCCGCGCTCCACCACATCGGACAAGGCGCCTTGCAAGGCCCTGGCCACATCGACCGCCATCACCCGCTCGCCAGCCACAGGCTTTTGCAGGAAGTTGCTCTCAAAAGGCGTGCCCACGCCGAAGCGCACTTGCTCGATGCGGCGGGTGGGCTGGCGCACACCATCGTTCATGATGATGCCCATCAACTCGGACAGTGCGGCCGGACGGTCACCCGAGCTGCCCAGGGCCGTGGCCAGCGAGGGCACCAGGTGGCCGAAGGGATAGCCCAGTCGGGCCCAGCGGCGGTGGATCTCCAGGAAGGCCTCGACCTCGAGCATCGTGTAGATGCGCGAATCCTGGGCGCTCTTGGCATTGGTGCGGAACAGCCAGCGGTAGACGGCCTGGCGCTCGTCCTCGCTGTCCTTGACGGCCTCCGCATAGGTGGCCTGAGGGTGCTTGAGGCGGAAGCCCACCAGCCACAACTCCAGCGGGTGCACCCGTGCGATGTAGCTGCGGTCGGGCAGGTCGAACGCCCCCGGTTCATAGCGCTGGTACAGGTCGGCAAGCTTCTTCTCGCTCGGTTGCGTGCCACGCAGCTCTTTTTCAAGGAAGCGGGCCAGGGCTTCCGGCGGGGCGTCCGGCTCCAGGTAGCGGAACACGGCCGTGAGCCGGTCGGCATTGGCGCTCAGGCCGTCGACCAGCACGGAGCGCATCTCTTCGGCGCTCTTGCCGTCCATCTTGCGCCAAAAGCGCCTGAGGAACACCTGGCCTTCGCGATCGGCGAAGCGGGCCAGGTACATCTCGCGGCGGGGATCGCGGATGTCCTTGAGCAGGCGTGCGGTGCTGTCAGGCTCGTGGTAGATGGTGTGGCGCACGATCTCGCGCATCACCCGCACGAAGGGCAGGTTGATCGAGCCCTGCATGGACTCGCGCAAGGTCGGGAGGCGGTCGTTGTCATCCTTGTTGTAGTTGCCAAAGACGTGCACGCCGCCGCCGGTGAAGAAGGATTCGCCGGGGCTCGCCGAGAAGCGCCGCTCCAGGGCGGCCTCCAGCATCGCCGGCAGGCTGCGGTCCTCGGCCGTGACCAGGTGATCGATGGCCCAGCGCTTGAGCGAGTCCTGGCGGTCGACTTCGATGGCACGCAGGGCTGCCGGCTCCTGGCCAGCGAGCTTGGCGTGCAGCTCGGCCACCAACTCCAGGTAGGTGGTGAGCACGCGCAGCTTGGCGGTCGAGCCCAGTTCCAGCTTGCTGCCTTCGTTGATGTCCAGGGGCTGGTCGGTGGTGTCCGTCTGCACACGCACGCGGTTGAAGCCCGGGCCCCGCTCGATCAAGGTGAAGCTGTAGCGCACGTCACTCATGCGGGAGGGGCTCAGCAGGCGCTCGCCGATCAGGCCGCGCGTGCGCGCCACTTCGGGGTCATAGAGCTCGTTGAGGAACTGCGTGACGGCATGCTGCATGTCGCCGTGCAAGGTCGTGGTCAGCTCCGCATCCAGCCGGTCGAGGCTGTAGAGCGAGGTGTCGAGCATGCCGGCCAGGCGGGCGCGCACGGCGGTCGTGCCCTTGCCGGGCTGCGCCCGCAGGAAAGGCGGGTTGCTGGCCATGTCACGGAACACCATCGGCCGCGCCAGCGCCGCGTCGCGCAGGGCCGGGCTGATGATGCCGGCCTGGGCCAGCAGGCGCAGGTGCGAGTCGGTGGTGGTCGCCAGGTCTTCGCGGCCACGGGCCAGGTACCAGGAAGGGCGGCGGTGCGCGATCATCAGCGCCAGCACCTGCCGCAGGGCCTGCCCCTGGGCGACCTTGTCGACATCAGGGGCGTCAAGCTTGCCCAACAGGGCATTGACCTTGTCGAAGTCCGCTCCGAACCACACCCACAGGCCATCGCCCAGGCCGTTGACCTCGCCATGCTTGGGCGCGGCCGACAGGGGCACGGTGTTGAGGTAGTCCAGCACGATCTGACGGCGCAGTGGCATGGTCTGCTCGCCGTCGCGGTAGGCCCGCACCGTGGCCGACACCATCTGGCGGATCTTCTCGTGGCCGTTGTGGGTGATGCCGTCGGGGGAATGGCGGTATTTCTCGATCTGGGTGGCCAGCGTGCTGCCGCCGGGGGTGTCCAGGTCGTCCGAGACCACCTTGCCCACCTGGCCCAGCACGGCCCGCGTGAAACGCACCCAGTCCACAGCCGGGTTCATCGTCGGGCGGGCGGGATCGAGCAGATCACGGTTCTCGATGAACAGCAAGGACTGGATGACCACCTCGGGCACGTCCTCGAAACGCGCGTAGCCCCGGTAGGGATACCGGAAGCCATACATCGGCTTGTGCTGGAAGTCGAGCACGTCCAGGCCGGCACGGGTTTTTTCCGGGAAGGGCAGGAAGTAGCCGCGGTCGAAATGGGCCATGGCCGCATCGTTGAGCCGCGCCTGCGACGTCAGTTCGTAACCGGCTTCCTGCAGCTGCTGGGTGAAGGCCGGCAGGCTGGTGTAGCCCAGGCGCTGGTCGAAGGGCCCGTGCTTGGGAAAGCGGATGGCATCGCTGGGGCCTTTGTCCACGTGGAAGGCCATCTTCGATGCATAGGCCGCGGCAAAGCGCGCCTGGTATTTGGAGCTTTCCGCCTCTTGCGCCGCCAGCCAGGCGGCTGCGGCGAGCAGGCCCAGGACCAGGATCAGCAGGATCCACCAGACTCGACCGCGCTTCTTCGCGGACGAAGCAGGGGGGGCGGCAGGGGATGTGTCGTCTGGAACAGGAGCCTCAAGGGGTTTATCAGACGGCATACGTGTCAGCGATCAACGGGAAACATCGCAATGTGGCGATTATCCGGCTCAGTCTGCGCCATCCAGCAAGAGAAAGCGCATTGACATGACTTGCGCCTCGCCTAACTGTGGCGCCCGATCAACTGCTTGCCGGGGCTTCATCGCATTGTCGCGATTCCCACTTCGTGACAAAAATGACTGCGGGGGCGCAAACACCCCCTTATTTATTCTTTGTAGAAAACCTCGACCTGGCCCTTGAGCTTGATCATCAGCGGGCGGCCCTTGCGGTCGACCTGGCGACCGGCCGGCACCTTGACCCAGCCTTCGCTGACGCAGTATTCCTCCACGTCGAAACGCTCCTTGCCATTGAGGCGGATGCCGACCTCGCGCTGGAAGACGCTGGCGTCGTAGTGCGGGCTCGCCGGGTCGATGGACAGGCGATCGGGCAGCGCGGGCGTGGAGGACGTGGCTTCGCTCATGGTGCGGTCAGAGTCAGAAATGAGGGGGAGAAAGGAAGTGCAGGCCGGGATTCTCGCTCAAGCCACCGGCTCGCCGGCCTGCACCAGCAGCAACTCGCCGGGCTGCATGGCCACCCAGGTCTCGTTGCAGGTCAAGGGCTGGGTGGCGATCACCGTCACGCAGTCCTCGGCGCCGGCCACCTCGGCGAAATTGACCGCCAGGTCTTCGTCCTGCAGGCGGGCCATGCCGAAGGGGTGGCGCCGCACCAGGTAGTGCAGGTGGGTCGAGCAGTGCGCCCACAGCGCATCGCCCTGGCTGAGCAGGAAATTGAAGGTGCCATGCCGGGCGACCTGGGGCACCAGTTCGGACAGGGTCACGCTCAGTTCGCGCGGGTCGGGCATGCTGGCGTGGCTCTTGGCCAGCTCCTGCATCAGCCAGCAAAAGGCGCGCTCGCTGTCGGTGTCGCCCACCGGCCGGAAGGCGGCGTGCAGCTTGGGCTGGAAGTCGACCAGGTTGCCGTTGTGGGCAAACACCCAGTAGCGGCCCCACAGCTCGCGCACGAAGGGGTGGGAGTTTTCCAGCGCGACCCGGCCCTGCGTGGCCTTGCGGATGTGGGCAATGACCTGCTTGCTCTGAATGGGATAGCGCTTGATGAGCTCGGCCACCGGGGAGTACGCTGCGGACTGATGGTCGACGAAGTGGCGCAGGCCCCGGCCTTCGAAGAAGGCGATGCCGAAGCCATCGGCGTGTTCACTCGAACGCGTCGCGAAACCCGAGAAGCTGAAAACGATGTCCGTCGGTTGTTTGCAGGACATGCCCAGCAATTGGCACATGGATCGGCTCCGGCAAGGGAAAGCAAGAAAGGCCATCAGTGTAGGCCCGTGCGCTCAGCGGCCCGCGGGTCCCCCCCGTCACGCGAGCAGGAGCCCATCATGGACAAGGCCCACCCTCCCACCACCTTCGGCGTCTTCAAGCCGGTCGGCCACATCGTCATGGCGTTCCACAACGAGGACGATCTGCACACCGCCGAAGATTCGCTGACCCACCACGGCTTCAGCCGGCACGACATCGTGTCCTACTCACCCGAGGAAATGCTGGCCCAGACCGAGCACGACATCCACCAGGCCAGCCCGCTGGCCTCGATCGGGCAGGACATGAACCTGATCAAGGCGCACCGGGCCTTCGCCCAGGCCGGCTGCAGCTTCCTGATCGTCAAGGCGGCTGACGAGCAGCACATCCAGGACGCGGCCGAGGTGGCCCGCCAGACCCACGCGGCGGCGGCGCAGCGCTACGGCAGGCTCATCGTCGAGGAGCTGATCTCGTCGCCACGCAACCTGAACCAGGTGTTCGAGTCACCCGACCGGGGCCTGGATCTGGACGTGCCGCCGCACACGACGCATTAGGCTGGGCGGTCGGGCTCAGGCGTAACGCCGGGCCCCCTGCGGGGCGTCCGCCTCGGGCGCGCGTCGGGCTGGCTTGGAGAAGGTCATCACGCCGTCTTCCAGCTTGCCCTTGCGCAGCTGGACGGTGTCCAGCTTGTAGTCCTGGTAGAGCTTCCACGGTGCGCGATCGGCGCCCTTGGGCATGTAGTGCTCGGCGCGGGTGACGTAGTTGGAGCTCATCTCCAGCAGCGGGCCGGTCTGGATGTGCGGGTCCTTGCGCTCGGGCACGGCGATGCGCGTGCCGGTGGCGTCCATGTGCTTGAGCAGGCGGCACAGGTACTGGGCGATCAGATCGGCCTTGAGCGTCCACGAGGCATTGGTGTAGCCCAGCGTGTTCGAGAAATTGGGGATGTCGCTGAACATCAGACCCTTGTACGAGATGTGCTGGTTCATCTCGATGGCCTTGTCGTCCACCGTCAGGCCCATGCCGCCGAACAGGCGCAGATTCAAGCCGGTGGCGGTCACGATGATGTCGGCCTCCAGCACCTGGCCCGGCTTCAGCAGGATGCCGTTTTCAACAAAGCGGTCGATGTGGTCGGTGACCACC
>CAYPUS010000086.1:0-10675 GCA_964413815.1 uncultured Aquabacterium sp.
TAAGGCACGAGCAAGAAGCTGCGCATGCCCGCGCGCTGGTCGTCCAGCGGCACGATGTAGCCGGGCAGCCGCCCCGTCACGCCGTCCATCTTTGGATTGACCGGCGCCTTGTCCCAGATCTCACGTAACTCCTTCATCATGGCCTCGACCTGGGGATCGGTGTCATCCATCATCGCCAGCTTGGGGTCCTTGAAGCGCTCACGGAAAGTGGCCATGGGGTCCCAGCCCTCCGGCACCAGGTCGCTCCACAGCAGATGGCGCACCCCCGCTTTCTTGGCCGGCGAGGCCTTGGCGGCGCCCGTGGCTTTCGGGAGTTTGGCGTTCGCCGCCGACTCGGTCTGCGCCAGCGCCTGGCTTTGCGCCAGCCCCATCACCACGCCCACGACCAGGGCGCAGACCTGGCCCATGCCGTGATTCAGACGCGCACGCATTCCAGTCGATCCCATCGCCTTCGATCCGATCCGCATTGCCTCAACTCCTGGGCGTCAGCCCGTCTTGCAGCGCCAGCCTGAAGGCCCGCCAACCCGGCACCAGGCAGACCAGCACCGCACAGGCCAGCACCGCCGCAATCAAGGGCCACTGCCCCGGCGTGAGCCCGCCCTGGTGCAGGTTCACACCGCTGTATTGCCGCACCAAATCGGCCGCCAGCCGGTTGCACAACAAGGAAGCCGCCACGCCCACGGCGATGCCCACCAGCGTGACCAGGCTGCCTTCCAGGGCCAGCAGCAGGCCGATGCGACGCGGCCCCGCGCCCAGCGCGCGGAAGATGGCCAACTCGCGCCGACGCGCATCCAGCCCGGCCAGGATGGTGGCCATCAGGCCGAGCAGGCTGACCACGGCCACCAGCGCGCTCACCAGCCACAAGGCGCGCTCGCCCTTGTTGACCACCGACCACAGCTCATCGAGCACAACGCCAGGCAGGATGGCCATCATCGGCTCGCCACGGAACTGGTTGACATCGCGCTGCACGCTGAACACCGCCGTGCGCTGCTTGAGCCCCACCAGCGCCGCCGTGATCTGCCGGTTGCGGGCGGCAGGGTCCGCGTCATGATCATGATCCTCATGGTGATGGTGCCCGCCGGGGCCGGCCAGCATCGCCTGGGCCAGCGCCAGCATGCCACCGCCGGGCGAGGCCGCGCCATGCAGCACATCCATGGCTTCGAGGTCGATGTGCACCGAGCGGTCCACGGGCGTGCCCGTGGCCTGGAGGATGCCGCGCACGATGATGGGGTGCGCCGTGTGGTCGTTCTCTTCCAGCGCCCCGTCGCCATGGGACAGCACCAGGCGGTCGCCCAGCTTATAGCCCAGGCGCCTGGCCACCTCGGCGCCCAGCACCGCTTCATCGTGTGATTCGAAGACCCGCCCCTCGGCCATCACCAAAGGCTGGCCCTCGCCATGGCGAAAATGCTTGAAATAGTCGGGGGTCGTCGCCACGACCGGAAAGCCACGGTGCGAATCGCCCAGCGAAAGCGGCACCACCCAGGCCACCGCCGGATGCGCCGTGAGCACATCAAGGCTGCGCGCCTGGATGTTGCGGCTGACCCCGCCCATGCGAAAGACGCTGTACATCAGCAACTCGATCGGGCTGGTGCGCGCGCCCACGATCAGGTCCGTACCCGAGACGGCCTGCGAGAAGCTGTCTTGCACATCGCTGCGGATGCGCTCGATCGACAGCAGCACGAAGGTCGACAAGGCCACGGCCAGTGCCGTCAGCGACAGCGCGAAGCGCCGGTTCCAGGCGCTGTGCCAGGCCAGCGAGAGCCACACGCTCATGCCAAGGCCTCGCTTGCCTGCGAAGCCGCGCGGTTCAGCTCGGACAGCCGCACCACCCGGTCAAAGTACGGCGCCAGCCGCGTGTCGTGGCTCACGAAAACCATGGCGCTGTGCAGCCGCCCCTGCGAATCCGTGAGCATGCGCATGAAACCATCGCGCAGATTCTCGTCCAGCGCCGAGGTGGGCTCATCCGCAATCAGCAACTCGGGGCGCCCGATCAGCGCCCGGGCCGCCGCCACGCGCTGCTGCTGTCCGACCGACAACAGCGCCGCCGAACGCCCCCAGCTGTGCTCGGGCAGGCCCACCTGCCGCAGCAGGGCCCGCGCCGCTTCGCGCACATCGCCGCCGGCCCGCTCGCGGCGCGGCCGTGAAAACCGGCAAGGCAGCATGACGTTGTCCAGCGCCGACAGGTAAGGCAGCAGGTTGAACTGCTGGAAGATGTAGCCCACATGCTGGGCGCGCCACTTGTCGCGCCGCGCCGGCCGCATCCGTGCCCAGTCCTGCCCCATCAGGCTGACCTGGCCGGCGCTGGCGGTCAGCACCCCGGCCATCAGCGACAGCAAGGTGCTCTTGCCACCCCCGCTGGGCCCAAGCAGCAGCACCGACTCCCCTGGTGCCACGCTGAACAGCGGCACATCGAGCAAGGGGACGGACGTGCGCGGCCACTGAAAACGCAGGTCGCGGATCTCGAGCACGGGGGTGGGCATGGGAGCGAGTGTAAGCAGTCCTTGCACCGGGCTGGGCGAATGGGAGTTGCACCGGTGCCCTCCCGGCCGGCGCTTACAAAACTTCACCTGATGCACCCAGGCAGGGGGGCGGTGTGGGTTCTCTCCGGGAAGACATGCGCCGGTCTCGGTGTATCTTGGCGTCCCCTGGCCGCCTTCTGGCCGCCCGACACACAGAACGATTCAATGAAGCAGACCGCCACGCCCAACATCTTCCAGGCCGCATCCAACAAGCCCCAGTCGCCCACCCAGGCGGAGATGCACATGGTCATCGGCTTTTTGCAGCAAGGGCGGCTTGTGGATGCCGAACGGGCGGCGCAACGCATGAGCGCGCAGTACCCGCAAAGCGGCGAAGCGTGGAAGGTGCTCGGTGCGGTGCTGCGTTTTGCCGGCCGCGTGCACGATGCGCTCAAACCCATGCAGACCGCCTGCAAACTGCTGCCAAGCGACCACGAGGCCTTCAACAACCTGGGCGGCACCTTGCAGATCCTGGGCGACACGCACCATGCCGAGGCCTGCTACAAGCACGCCATCCAGCTGCGCCCGGAATATGCGGACGCCATCGGCAACCTGGGCACCATGCTGCTGAGCCTGGGGCGCCACCAGGATGCCCTTCCCCTGCTCGAGCGCAAGCTCGCCCTGACGCCGGATGACGGCTACATCCGCCACCTGCGCGACGCCCTGCTCGGCGCGCCCAGTGAGCGCGCGCCCGCCGTGTACGTGGCCCGCATCTTCGACGAACAGGCCCAAAGCCACGACGCGCGTGCCGAGGCCCAGGGCTACAAGGTGCCCCAGGCGCTGCTCGCGCTCATTGAAGACAGCGGAAGCGCACCGGCCACCCCCTGGCGCGTGCTGGATCTGGGCTGCGGCACGGGCCTGATGGCACAAGCCCTGCGCGCCAAGGCCAGCGACATCATCGGCGTCGACCTGTCCGGCCGCATGCTGGCCAAGGCCCACGCCAAGAACCTGTACCAGGGCCTGCGGCAAGGCGACATCGTCGATGCGATGGCGGCCGAGACGGAGGCCAGCTTCGACATCGTCACCGCGGCCGACGTGTTCATCCACACCGGCAAGCTCGATGATGTGATCGCCCAGGGCAAGCGCCTGCTGCGCGCTGGCGGCCTGCTGGCTTTTTCGGTCGAGCAGCTCGCACCTGCGGCAGATGCCCAGGCAGCTCAGCCGGATCACCAGCTCAAGGCCGCAGCACGCCATGGCCACTCGGCGGCCTACCTTGCCCGCCTGGCCGAGGCCCATGGCTTCAAGTCACTTGCCCAGGCCGACACGGTGCTGCGCACCGAAAACGGCCAGCCTCAGCAGGGCTTCCTGCTCGTCTGGCAGGCCTGATCGCACCTGACCGCACCTGATCGCGCCATCAAGGCGCGGTGCTGCCGGCAGACCCCTCGTCCGTGCAGCGCGCCTGCCCGCAATAGCGCTCGCAGAACGGGCAGCCCCACACCGGCAACCAGTCGGGGAAGTTGTAGTAAAGACGGTTGACCTCGGCCATGACCGTGCGACGGTAGGCCTCGTGATTGAAGTTGACCCCTTCGACCGCGTAGAAGGTGACGCCATCTTGCTCAAAGCTCAGCAACTGCACGCTGTCGAAATAAGGCCGATAGGGGTCGAGCATGGGCATGCGGGTGCTCAGGATGCGGATGGTTCGGCCCTGGAAGCGAGCGTAGTCGGTGACCAGATCGTCTTGCCGCGCATGCACGCCACCCAGGCCGATCACCGGCACATGCTCGCCAGCCGCATAGCCGAAAAGCGCCGCGGACGAATACACGTTCGAGGCCAGCACCACACCCGGCGCGCGGGCCTGGGCCACCATCTCGCCGGCCCGCGCGGCCTCCACCAACCGGTGGTAGTTCTTGACCTGGCGCCAGTCCTGCAGATCGCTCATGCCGATGGCCACCATCAGCGCCAGATGCAGCAGCAGCCAGACCCCCAGGCCCTTGCCCAGCTTGCGCAGGGCCGCCATCGGCAAGGCCAGCGCGATCAGCATGAAGCAGAAGGGGTAGAAGCCCAAAACCCAATGCAGGCCGATGAGCTTCTTGGCTGACAACAGGCCGAACAGAAGCAAGGGCACGAGCGCGGCACAGGCCAGCAGCGCGTGCGTGCGCAAGGTGCGCCCCAGATCCTGACGGTGCCGCCAGGCCCACCACAGCAGCACCGGGCTGAGCAGGTAAGCCACCATCCCGACATAGGCCGCGACCGTGCCGAGCGAACCCTGCGCCCCTTCATTGCGGTTGAAGAGGTTGAACATGATGTTGGTCCAGCAATGGTTCAGGTTCCACACCACGTTCAGGGCCGCCGCAGGCAAGGCGCACAGCACCATCAGCAGCAAGCCGCGCCAGCGCGCCCGCGCAAAGACTGCGAAATACACCAGCAGCGCCACCCCCAGCAGCACCGCGAAATACTTGGACAGAAAGGCCAGCCCCATGAACAGGCCGCCCAGCGCATAAAGGCGCCAGGCGCTGCGGCCGGCATCCTCGGCCTGCCCCCCCCGCACGATGGCCGCCACGCCCCAGGCCGACCAGAGGATGAGCGGCGTGTCGGTAACGATGAGGCCATTGAACCAGTTGATGGGCGCCAGCCAGAACAGCAGCACACCCCATGCGGCGCGCTGGCGGTCCACCGGCGACCAGGCCCACCACAGGGCCCAGCCCACGCCAAGCGGCAGCAGCACGCCCGGCATGCGGATGGCCCAGGCCGCATCGCCCAGCACCGCGCGGGCGGCGGCGATCCACCACGCCACCATCGGCGGATGGTCGTAGTAACCGTAATCCAGGAAGCGCGCCCACCAATAGAACAGGGCCTCGTCGCCCGTCATGGGGAGGGCCACCGACACCCAGACGCGCCAGCACAGCGAAGCCAGGGCCACGGCCCACAGCCACTTGCCAGGCAGGTCGCCGGCCGCGGGGCCCGAGCCGTCAGAACCGTCCGGAAAGCGAGGCCCGGGGATCGGTCCTGTTGGCGGCACAGGCGAAGCGGGCGGGATGGGCGGCGTGTCGGCGGTCCGGAAAGCGGGCATGGGCATGAAGCTGGGAGGATCGGGCGATTCTAGAGCGCCACCTCCTGCCCCGCTGCTAACATGCCCAGGCATGGCCCTTTCGGTTTTTTGGCGGCCAGACAGGAAGGATTGGATATGCGCTGGCAAGGCAACCGCGAAAGCGACAACGTCGAAGATCTGCGTCAAGGCGGCGGCCGGTCCCGACCGGGTCTGCCGCTGGGCGGCGGCAAGCTGGGCATCGGCGGCATCGTGATCGCGCTGGTCGCCAGCTATTTCCTGGGCATCGACCCGGCGACCATGCTGCAGACGGTCAGTGGCGACACGCCGGTGGGCGCACAGCAGCCAGATCCCAACGCCCCGCCCGCCAACGACGAGCAAACCCGCTTCGTGCGCACCGTGCTGGCGGACACCGAAGATGTCTGGCGCGAGGTCTTTGCCCAAGGCGGCGCCAAGTACCAGGATCCCAAGCTCGTGCTGTTCCGTGGCAGCGTCGGCACCGCCTGCGGCACCGGCCAATCGGCCTCGGGCCCCTTCTACTGCCCGGGCGACCACAAGCTCTACATCGACCTGGCCTTCTATGACGTGCTGCGCAGCCGACTGGGTGCACCCGGCGATTTCGCCCAGGCCTATGTGATCGCGCACGAGGTGGGTCACCACGTGCAGAACCTGCTGGGCACCACGGCCAAGCTCGACGCCATGCGCGGCCGGGTCAGCAAGGCCCAGTACAACGCCATGAGCGTTCGGCTCGAACTGCAGGCCGACTGCTATGCGGGCCTGTGGGCCAACCGCGCCCAGCGTGCGCGCCAGATCATCGAAGACGGTGACATCGAGGAAGCCATGAACGCGGCCGCGCAGATCGGCGACGACGCCCTGCAAGGCGGCAACGCCTCGCCCGAGACCTTCACACACGGCACCAGCGCGCAGCGCATGCGCTGGTTCAAACGCGGCATGGACAGCGGGGACATCGCCCAGTGCAACACCTTTGACGACAAGACGGCCCTGTGAGCCGTCGACCTTGAGCCCCCACTAGGAGACCCCACCCATGCAAGCCTGGATCTGCAGCGAACTCAATGGCCCCGAGGCCCTGACCTGGCAGGAAAGCCCCACACCCGAGCCCGGCAAGGGCGAGGTCCGCATCGCCATCAAGGCCGCCAGCCTGAACTTCCCCGACCTGCTGATCGTGCAGGGCAAGTACCAGATGCGCCCGCCCCTGCCCTTCGTGCCCGGTGCGGAGTTCGCCGGGGTGGTCGAGGCCGTCGGTGAAGGCGTCAAGCATCTGGCGCTGGGCACGCATGTGGCGGGCTTTGCGGGCACGGGCGGCTTCGGCACGCACACCGTGTCGGCTGCCAGCCTGCTCATGCCCCTGCCCCCCGCCTTCTCGTTCGAGGATGCGGCCGCCTTTCTGTGCACCTACGGCACGACCTACCACGCACTGATGGACCGCGGCGCACTGAAGGCCGGCGAGACCGTGCTGGTGCTGGGCGCGGCCGGCGGTGTCGGCACGGCCGCGATCCAGATCGCCAAGGCCGCCGGCGCCAAGGTGATCGCCGCGGCCTCCACCGACGAGAAGTGCGCGCTGTGCCGCGAACTGGGAGCGGACGCCACCATCAACTACAGCACCCAGAACCTGCGCGATGAGCTCAAGACGCTGACCGAGGGCAAGGGCCCCGACGTCGTCTACGACCCGGTCGGTGGCGACCTGACCGAGCAGGCTTTCCGCTCCATCGCCTGGCGGGGCCGCCACCTGGTGATCGGTTTCGCCAACGGCCCGATCCCGGCCCTGCCGCTGAACCTGCCCCTGCTCAAGGGCGCCTCGGTCATGGGCGTGTTCTGGGGCGAGTTCGCCAAGCGCGAGCCGCAGAACAACGCCGCCTGCCTGATGCAACTGGCCGCCTGGTACATGGAAGGCAAGATCAAGCCGGTGATCGAGCACAAGCTGCCGATGAGCCAGCTCAAGGAGGCCTTCACGCTGATGGGCTCGCGCCAGGTGCGCGGCAAGGTCGTGCTGGTCAACGACTGAGTTCGCGAACGGCTGCGCTCGCCCTCAACTGCGCCCGGGCCGGCCCCTCACGCTGGGGCCAGCCCGACGCGTCACATGCCCATGCCCAAGGCTGCGACGGTGTCCCACAGCAGGCACTGGTGCCGGCCGTAGACGCCACCCAGGTAATCCGTCGTGATGGCCGTGGTCGTCAACTGCTGGGTGGGCACGCTCAGTGCATCGAAGCGCGGCCAGCGCACGCCATCGCCACCGTTCGGATCCCCCGTTGCGGCAAAGCGCCCCCAATACCCCGCCATCTGCGCAGCCAGGCGCCGCTGCGCGCTGTTGAAGGCATCTCGCGGATCGGGGCTGGGCGGCGAGGTCTGGATGCGCGACATGAACAGCACCGGCAGCTCGGCGCCGTGATAGGCCCCCCAGGCCATGAACGGGTCCGGATACAAGGGCGGGACGTCCTGGTGCTGGAACTCGTAGGCATAGGTCGGCGTCTTGCCTGAGAGCATGCGCGCCGTGCGCTGGGCATCGCAGGCGTACATCACATCGGTGATCAAGGCCGATGCCGCCAGGTTGGGCGAGCCCTGCCGCTTGCTGGAATAGAAGGACGTCATGATCGAAGCGGCGAAGTCGCTGCCGGCCAAGGACTTGACCAAGGCGGCGAAGGCCGCTTCCGTCAGGGGCGCCCCCTGGGCGATGTCATTGGCCATGGCCACGAAGAGCCTGGCCTCATCCTTGTTCGAGCCCATCATCACGGGCATGCGATGGAAGGCACCGCTGCGGATCAGCTCCTTCGGGGGTGCCGGCACGATCACGCCGTCGATGTAGGGATTGAAGGCCAGCAGTGAAGACAGATCGGCGAAGTCCATCATGGGCTGGGCCCGCAGCAGATCGCCCGCAGGCTTGCTGCGCAGGCAGTTCATCTGGGCGGGCCCTGCCGGACAGCCCAGTTTGTCGGCGAAGGCCTGGCCCAGGGCCTGCGCATCGGCCAGTTTCAAGGTACCGGACGTGCACGGACCGCTCTGGATGATGGCGCGCTGAAACAGCCCTTTCGCGCCTGGCGAGGTGAGCTGATGGCAGATGCTGGCGCCGCCGGCCGATTCACCGAACAGCGTCACCCGCGCCGCATCGCCACCGAAGCCCGCGATGTTGCGCTGGACCCAACGCAAGGCGGCCTGCTGATCCTGCAAGGCCAGGTTGCCCGCCTGGGCCTCGGCCTGCAGCGCCGGCAGCGCCAGCGAGCCAAGCATGCCCAGGCGGTAATTGACCGTCACGACGATGGCCTTGGCCGCCTTGGCCAGTTCCCCACCGTCGTACTGCGAGCCCGCCCCCATGACGAACACGCCGGGATGCAAGAAAACCATCACAGGCAAGCCTCCTGCCTGCCCAGCGGCTGGCTTGACGGCATCGGGCACATGCACATTCAGATAGAGGCAGTCCTCGCTGGAATCGGGCATGCCCGCCAACGGCAGGCTGGCGTCCTGCAAGCAGGCGGCGCCCGGCTGATGCGCGGGCCGCACGCCTTGCCAAGGCAGCGGGGCTTGGGGCGCCTTCCAGCGCAGGTCGCCCACCGGGGGCGCCGCAAAGGGCACGCCCAGATAGGCCTGCGTGCCATCCTCGGCCAACCGCCCTTCGATCAGGCCGGCGTCGGTGGCCACCAGAGAAAGCCCGGCCTGGACTTGGCCGCAAGGCAGGCCGAGCAACAAAGCCAGGCCCAGACTCCCCAGAGCCACCCTGGGCCCATGAACATTGCTTTTCATCATCTGCGTCTCCAAGTTCGCGTGAATGGGTAAAGGGGCTCGGCACCCCACCGGCAAGGACACCGGCACGCAAATTGTTGAAAAACGCCCCCCGCCTGAAATTGTCATTTCTCGGCATACGACTATCATTTGCCGTCACGGCGCGCCATTCCCCTGCGGCGGTCAGGCATTCCCGCAATGAAAAACCCCATCCTTGTTCCGACCCGCTACATCGCGCTGCTGGTGCAACTGCTGGAACAGCAGGAGTACGACTGCGAGGATGTGCTGAAGGCCACCGGCATCGAGCCCGCCCATCTGCGTCACAACGACGCGGTGCTGCCCACGCAGCAGGTGGTCGAAGCCATGCGGCAACTCAAAGCGCTCTGCGGCAACCGCTCGGGCCTGGGACTGGAGATCGGTGCCATGTTCAGCCCCGGGCAACTGGGCGACCTCGGCCGCGCCCTGTTCAGTTGTCCCACCCTGTACGATGGCCTGGTGCTGCTGACCCGTTGCTACGAGATGGTCTCGGCCTACTTCAGCATGCGCATGCGCCGCATCGGCGACATCGAGGAGCTGTGCTGGCAGCCCGTGCGCGCCCTGCCCTACGACCTGCTGCTCATGGGTTTCGATCTGACCCTCATGAGCTTTCACATGCGCTTCAAAGCCCTGATGGGCGAGCGCCTGAGCGGCTACGACGCCTATTTCTCCACGCCAGCGCCATCCGACGCCGAGTGCTACAAGGCCGTCAGACCGGGACGATGCCACTTCGCGCAGGGCGGCCTGCCCTCGCTGCGCATCCACATCGACGCCGACTTGCTCACGGGCACACCCATGCCCATGGCCAATGAGGCAGACCGCCAGACCTTCACCCAGCGCGTCCTGATGGAAGTGCAAGCCCGCCAGCTCCCGCGCGACTGGAAAGCCTGGGTGCGCATGCTGCTGGAGGAAGTCCAGGGCGAGCAGCCCACGCAAGAAGATGTCGCGGCCATTGCCGGCGTGTCATCGAGCACGCTGGCGCGCCATCTGGCCGCGCAAGACTGCAGCTTTCGGGAGTTGTCACTGGCCATCCGGCATGACCGGGCCTGCCGCATGCTGACCGACAAGGGCGGCATGCAGGTGGCGGACGTGGCCCGCGTGCTGGGCTATCACGACGCGGCCAACTTCATCCGGGCCTTCAAGTCGCGGGCGGGGCTGAGCCCCGCGCGTTATGCCGAGGAGGCCGAGGAGGCTGAAGAAGCCGATGGGGCCGATGAAGCCAGTGAGGCCGACGGCTGCTGAGCCAGGGCCCACGCCACGTGTTCGGCGACCAGGGCATGGTCGGCCTCGCTCAGAGCCGATGCTTGTTGCCGCCATGCCGTCAGCGCATCGACCATGGCCCTGGCCAGGTCGGCATCCACGGGCACGCCGTCCGGCGTGAGCCGTCCGGCCAGCGTGTTGCCCA
>CAYPUS010000087.1:0-10617 GCA_964413815.1 uncultured Aquabacterium sp.
TTCCTCAAGATCAAGGCTGCCTTCCCCGGAAATGCGTGATGAACCAAAAAAAAGCCGCCCGCCCCGAGGCGCAGGGCGGGCGGTTGCGGGGAAGGCGACTTCAGCGAATGACCAGATCCGAGATGCGCTTGAGCAGCACCACGTCGTTGCGGTCAATCACCAGGCTGTCGCCATGCCCCTGAAAACGGTAGTGCCTGCCAGTGACCGAAGAGCGCACGCTCAGCGCGCCATGGCCGATGTAGCGGGCCGACACCTCTGTCATCGATTGGCTGTCCTTGTTGCTGGCGCGGCGAGGGCCGCCCACATCATGGCTGGCGGCCGCATGGGCGGGACGTTTGACCGCCTGGCCGTGCAGGTAGGCGGGTGGATGCGTGTGATGACCGCCGTGCAGGGGCGTCGGCGCCGCGGCCAGCGAGACCTTGACCGGCGACAGGCGCGCCACAGGTGGCGTGCCCATCGGGCCCAGCGTGGCGGCCCAGCTGATGGCGCGCGTGTGCGTGCTGGACGAGGCTGAACTGCTGGTATCAAAGGGAATGGGTTGGGGGCGATGGACAGGACGGGCAATCATGACGAACTCCGGTAACCGAGGACAGGCAGGCGGAGTTTGCGAGTGCAGCATGTGAAAGAAAATCGCCCTGGGGGGCGCCACCGGAAGGGCGCCTCCGCAAGGGGGCCCACGGAAGGGGGAGCTGCGGTCGCCGGGGGGCGGGAAGACTCAGGCGCCGAAGACGGTCAGCACGCCCGTGTAGCCATACAGGTGATGGCGGGCGATTTCCCCATTGGCGAACATGCCCACCATGGGGATGTCGCCCAGCGCGTGCGCGATGATTTCCATCTCGGCGTTGGGCGCGCCGAAGTGCGGCCCCCCACGGCCGCAGCAACTGATGTAGATGGCCCCGACCGCGCGGCTGCCAGGGTGGTCGATGGGGTCGAACTCCTCGCGGATCTCGGCGCAGATGCGCACGAGGTCTTGTCGAGCGGCCTGCACATGGCGCTGGCAGAACGCCAGTTGCATGCCGGGCTCCAGCAGGTCGCTGATGGCCACCCCATGCCGGCTCGGATCCAGACCGATCAGGTGCCGCACGCGGGTATCGGCGCCGAAGTGCTGGCCATGGCTGAGCAGGTCGCTGCCCGAGTCAGTCAGTCCGACCAGGGTCGCGCGCACCTTGGGCAGCGCTTCGCGGTGCCAGTCTTCGTTCTGCACGGTCACCGGCACGCCCAGGTCCTTGAGCAGGCAGCTCAGGGCGGGCAGGCCATCGAGCTCATAGACAATGTTGCGGTGCGCGGAGGTGATCTCGCGTTCCGGACCGATGGGCTCGCAACCTTGTGTCACGCGCGAATGCAGCCTGACCTTCCCGTTGAAGGCCACGCCCGACAGCCCCCCATGCCACACGCCCGCATCGGCCGGGGCGTGCGCATCGAGGGCCAGGTGCAGGCTTTGATGCTGCCCGGCGCTGATACCTCCGAACACATAGCCGGTGTCGGTGCGGCCGGCCAGCTCCTGGATCAGCTCGGCCAGATCGGGCGAGCGGCCGTCTGCATGGACCAGGGCGGTGTGCGTGCGCCAGGCGCCCCCTGCGGAGGGCGGCGCATCTTGCAGCGTGAGCGGCTGGCGGCCGTGGAAGATGCGAAAGTCCTGCGTCGGCAGATTGCACAGCATCACGGCCAGTGCCGGCTCGTCGATGTATTCGATGCCAGTGGCCAGCACGCCGGTGCCCACGCCACCGACCCAGGCCACTTCGGGCAGCCGTTCGCGCAAGCCTGCCAGGATGGCGGCGGCGCCATCGGCCAGTTCTTCGGAGAGGTAGCACCAACCCAGCGTCGGGGCAATGTCATGTGCGCCCTGCGAGGCCAGTTGCGCCCACACCAACTCCAGCGCCAGCTCCGCTTGCGGATGCATGGCGTGTGCGTGCAGGAAGGTCAAAGGGCGCGTGTTCACGAGTGGACCTTCAGGTGTTGGTGGCTTTGCCGCCCGGGCGGGCGCGGCTGGCTGTGCCGGATTTGGCACGTGAACGGGCCGTGCCGCCCGCTTGGCTGGCTCGGGTCGAACGCTTCGCCGAGGTTTTCGCAGAGGTCCGCGCATCGACGCGCCCCGCGGCTTGCTGAGCGGCCTCTGCCGCCTGCTGCTGCGCCTGCTTGAGCATGTCCACCGACTCGCCCACCGAGTCATTGACCGTCTGGGCGGCCTGCGATGCCAGGTGGGTGAACTGCTGGGTCAAGGTGTCCCACCAGCGCATGGGGTTGATCATCTCGTTCGGTTCGGGCGGCACCGTGCCGGGGGCCTCCTCTGCCGAGGTGGCAGAGGGTGCGGGGTCGGGCGCCGCGGCCGGGGAGGGTTCGGGGCTGCTTGGCGCAGCGGTCGATGCGGCCTCGGCCCTGGCCTTGAGCGACTCGCGCAGCGCATCCATCGAGACATTCATGCCCTTGAGGGTCGACAGCGTCATGCGCTGCACTTCCAGGCCCTGGATGGTCATCGCGATCATGCGGGCGTTCTGCTCCAGCCAGAACTGCACGGTCTTGAGGTCCTGGATGCGTTTTTCGAGTTCGGCGGGGTCGAGCGTCGGCATGGTCCAGGCCGACATGCCTGGCGTGGCGCTGGCTGCGGGCGAGCCGGGCATGTTCGGCAGGGCGCTGCCAGCGGCCTTGAGCCAGTCCTGGAAGAAATCGAGGCCGGCGCCCAGGCCCGCGCCCAGGGTCGCGAAGGGGTTCTGCGGGTCGGCCTGGCTGGCGCCGGTCGGATCCGGATTGGGCGGACGGGTGGGCATGGCACGCTCTCCTATCGATCGACGAAGCCGGTGAGGCTTGAAGTCAGGACCATTGTGCCCCCAAGCCGGGCGCAGGGTCGTGGCATGACCCTGGATGCAACGATAATCGGCGCCTTCATGCAACGCCGACGTCTGTTTTCCCGTTTATCCCGGGCCGCCGCCCTGATCGCCTGGCAGCAGTTGTTTGCGCCGGGGGCGCGTGCCCAGGGCGATGCGATGGGTGAGGCGGCATGGCGCGCAAGCGAGGACGTCTTCACATTGGGGGTTGCAAGCGGCGAGCCCAGGCACGATTCCGTGGTGCTGTGGACGCGGCTGGCGCCCAGGCCGCTCGAAACCGGCGGCGGCATGCCGCCCCGGGCCGTCGAGGTGACCTGGGACGTGGCCGAAGACGCGGAATTCGGCCGGATCGTCCGCTCGGGCATCGCGGTGGCCGGACCGGACAGCGCGCACAGCGTGCACGTCGAGGTGCCCGACCTGCGCCCCGACCAGGTTTATTTCTACCGTTTTCGCGCTGGCGGGCAGCTGAGCCCGACGGGGCGCACCCGCACCGCCCCGCATCCATTGCAATCGCCCCAGCGCCTGCGCGTGGCCATGGCCTCGTGCCAGCACTTCGAATACGGCCACTTCACCGGCCACCGCGAGATCGCCCAGGCCGATGTCGACCTCGTGCTCTTCATGGGCGACTACATCTACGAAACCCCCGTGGCTTCGCGCCAGCGCGTGCGCCGGCACGCCAGGCGCTTCGTGCACTTCAATCTGGATGAATACCGCATCCACCACGCCAGCTACAAACTGGATGCGGACCTGCGCGCCAGCCACGCCGCCCATCCCTGGCTGATGATCTGGGATGACCACGAGGTCTTCAATGACTATGCCGGTGACTTCAACCGCGACGTGACCAACCGCGAGGACTTCCTGCGCGTGCGCACGGCGGCCTATCGCGCCTATTTCGAGCACCTGCCGATTTCGCCCAACCGGGCGCCGGTGGGCCCGCGCATGGCCATGCAGGCCCGCTTCCAGTGGGGCGATCTGGCCGACTTCTGGCTGCTCGACGGGCGGCAGTTCCGCTCGCATCCGGTGTGCCGCAACACCTGGCATTCGCTGAGGCGGGGCAATCTGCTGTGGGATTGCGCCGAGGTCAACACGTCCGAGCGAACCGTGTTGGGCCTGGACCAGGAAGCCTGGCTGGCGCAGGGCCTGGCCGGCAGCATGGGCCAGTGGAAGTTCGTCGTGCAGCCCACGCAGATCTCGCCCAGCGCCATCCACACGCGCCTGGGACCTTTGCTCTATGCCGATTGCTGGGATGCCTTCCCGGCCGCACGCGAGCGCTTGCTCGAGGCCATTGCCCAGCCGCGTGTGCCGGATGTCGTGTGCCTGGGTGGTGATGTGCACCGGCACGTCGCGGCCAGGCTGCGGCGCCATCCTGGTGACCCGGCTTCGCCCGTGATCGCCAGCGAGATCACCGTCACCTCCATGACCTCGCCCGGGCTCAGCGAGTTGCTGACCGGCTGGATGATGTCGAGCAACCCCGACATCGTGCATGCGCGCAGCGACCAGCGGGGCTACGCCATCCTCGACATCACGCCCGAGCGCATCGATTGCGAGTTCCGCGGCATGCCCCATCCGGCCCTGCCCAAGTCGCAGCTGCGCACCCAGGCGCGTTGCGTGATCGAACGCGGCGTGGCCGGGCCGCGCAAGGTGCTGGCCTAACCCGTTCGGGTTGCAGTCTGTCCGTTTATGCAGGCTGTCCCTTGTGAGCATTGGTAAAAGGCGCCAGGCTTAAGGCGTTTCCCTGTCAAAGATGCTCGGGCGTCCTGCTTAATCTGCGCGGGCAAAAGTCAAACATCCATGCATCTATAAAGGGAGCAAACATGGAACTCACAGGGACCAGTGACAGTGAACGGCTGGAAGGCGGCGCGGGGGATGACACCCTGATCGGCCATGGCGGCACCGATACCTTGATCGGCGGGCAGGGCAATGACCTTTACATCTTGGGCAATCAGGACGTGGACACGGTCATCGAGGAAGAAGAGGACGGCGGCATCGACACCGTGCGCAGCAGCGTCAACGTGGAGTTGGCCGCGCATGTAGAGAATCTGGAATTGCGAACAGATGCCCCAACGGACCACCTGCGCGGGTTCGGCAACGACCTCGACAACCACCTGACGCTGCGCAGCGGCGGGAAGTACCATGAACTCCATGGCATGGGCGGCAACGATGTCTACCACATCGAAGGCAGCGAGTGGGATGTGGAGATCGCCCGAAGCCTGCCCCAGTGGCAAAAGGCGACCGATCTGCAGGGCACCAACACCATCGTGTTTGGTGAAGGCATCGATCCTGAGTCATTGCGCTTTGAGGCCGTCCCGCTGACTCGGTTCTCCCTGACGGGCACGGCACAGTACGGCACCGTGCGGGATCTGCGCATCACACAGCCCGGCACCAGCAACATGGTGCGTGTGCCAGACTTTTTCGGCTTGAACGAGGAGGGTGGTTTCGCCTTCGATGGCATCCGGTTCGCGGATGGCAGCTTCATCAGCCAGGCGGAACTGCGCGACCAGTTCGGCTTTTTGAGCGAGCAGGATGACGTGTGGGCCGGTGGGGCGGGAGATGACTTGGCGTACGGTCTCGATGGCCGTGACATGCTGGAGGGCGGCGCCGGCAACGATACCCTGCATGGCGGCCGAGGCAACGACACCTTTGTGGGCGGCGCCGGCAACGACGTCCTGCGCGACGACATCTATTTCTCCTATGCCCGGAAGGCGGCACTGACTTACGAGCATAACTACTGGGGCGGCGGCAGCGACACCTACCGTTTCGACAGCGGCTTCGGCAGCGACCTCATCATCGATGCCGGCGGAGACAACGATGTCGATGTGATCGAATTCGGGCCCGGCATTTCGTCCAGTGATGTCACGGTGCATCGCGAAGTCGTGTCCCTGCCGGACATTCGACCTGAGCACGAAGGTAGCGACACGCTCACCAGCGGCACCATGGTGACCTTCCGCATCAAGGACAGCAGCGACGAAGTCAAGGTGTTCAAGCCTCACAGTTCTTACTTCTCTCCATACGAGACCAACTTCGACATCGAAGAGGTGCGCTTCGCCGACGGCACGGTCTGGAGCCAGGCCGACATCGATGAGATGCTGAACCCGCCGCCGCCCAACCTCACCATCAATGGCACCATCTGGTGGGACAAGCTCACCGGCGGCGATGGCCATGACACCATCAGCGGTGGCCTCAGCGGTGACACGATCACCGGCGGTCTGGGCAACGACCTGTTGATCGGTGGGGGCGGTGGCGACACCTACGTTTTCAACGGGGGTGATGGGCAGGACACCATCGTCGAGAACGACGGCACATGGTTCATCACCGACACGCTCAAGTTCACCCGCACAACCTCGCGCAACCTCTGGCTGACGAAGGACGGCGGTGACCTGGTGCTCAGCGTCATTGGCTCGACCGACAAGGTCACCATCCAGGACTGGTTCCATGGCACCCGCTATCAGGTCGAGCGCATCACCGACCGCATTGGCCAGACGCTGACCAACGAACGCGTCGATGCCCTGGTCAATGCCATGGCGGCCTTCACGCCGCCTGCTGCTGGCCAGTACACGCTGCCGCCGGAGGTCGGTGCGGCGCTCAGCAGCGTGCAGGCCAGCAGCTGGCGCTGAGCGCGCGGCGCTTCTTTCTTTGCGCGCGGCGCTTCTTTCTTTGCGCCAAACCACCTCCAGAACGGCCTGCGGGCCGTTCTTTTTTTCAGACCATTCACGCCAGCAAGGGGGCGAAGGCGCGACGGCATCAGGGCGCACCCGCCCCGTGACCAGGGGGGCTGCGCGGCGTTCGCGCGAAAGCTGCGGGCAAGTGCGGAGAAGGGGGGCGAGAGGTGACGCCTATAAACAGTTTTCATTAGATGACGGTCGGCGAGCGAATGCCGTCGCCCGTTCCCGATCCACACACCCGTTCGCGAGCACACCATGGCCACCATCAACGGAACCGCCAACAACGACACCCTGAACGGCACGTCCAGCGCCGACACCATCACTGGCGGTCTTGGCAACGATTCCATGGACGGTGGCGCCGGGGCTGACACCTATGTCTACAACCTGGGTGATGGCCATGACACGGTGACGTCCAGCGGCGGCCTGCTCTCCAGCCAGGCCGACATCGTCAAGTTCGGCCCCGGCATTTCAATGGCCGACGTGAACGCCACGCTCGAAGGCACGACCCTGGTGCTGACGCTGACCAACAACCGCGGCAGCGTGCGCGTGCTGAACTACAGCTCGGGCCTGGAAGCCGGCCGGCTGCGGGTGCAGTTCGGCGATGGCCTGATCTGGGACACCACCACGATCAACCGCATCCTCAACAACAACATCGACAACAACGGCGACTACCTTGAAGGCACTGCGGGCAATGACTACCTGCTCGGCGGCGCGGGCGATGACATCCTGTCCGGTGGCGCGGGCAACGACACCCTGTATGGCGATACGGGCATGGACTTCCTCACCGGCGAGGGCGGGCAGAACGTCTACTACTTCGGCCGCGGCGACGGGCAGGACTTCATCGGCATCTACACGCTGGCCGAAGGCACGGCCAACCAGTCCGATGTGGTCCGGCTGGGCAGCGACATCACCATGGCCGACATCACGGTCGTCAACGATGCCAACAATGCCTCGCTGCACATTCGTGGCACCAACGATGCCGTGCACCTGCTCAACGTGGCGGAAGATCCCACGCTCTACAACGCCTCGATCGTGTTCGCCGATGGCACCAGCTGGGACAAGGCCGCCCTGGTGCGCAAGCTCAACGCCACCAACGATGTCTTCAACGGCACGGCCGGCAATGACTTCTGGGACGGCGGCATGGGCAACGACACCCTCAACGGGGGCGCCGGGGCCGATTCGCTCTACGGTGGCACGGGCAATGACCTGCTCAATGGTGGCGCAGGCGCCGACACCTTCTACTTCGGGCGCGGCGATGGCCGGGACACCATCGTGGCCAACAGCGCCGACAGCGCTGGCGACCGCCTTCTGCTGGCCTCGGCCATCGGCATCAGCGATGTCGAAGTCCGGCAGGAGGGCAACGACATCCTGCTCAACATCATCGGCTCGCTCGACAGCGTGCGCCTGCAAGGCTATCTGACGCAAACGGCGGCCAACCGCCCCGTGGTGCAGTTTGCCGACGGCACGAGCTGGAACAGCGCGGTGATCGAGCGCAAGATCAACGCCACGGGCCTGACGCTGACGGGCACGGCCGCAGCGGATGCCATCGAGGGCGGCCTTGGCAACGACACCCTGAGCGGTGGCGCCGGCAACGACACGCTTTATGGCGATGCCGGCAACGACTTCATGGATGGCGGCGACGGCGCCGACACCTACCACTTCGGTCGTGGCGATGGTTTCGACACCGTGGTGGCGGGCGCGGCATCCGCTGGTCAGTCCGACCGCGTGCTGCTCGGCCACGGCATCATGCTGACGGACTTTGCCGCCACGCGCAGTGGCAATGACCTCATCCTCAACCTGCTTGACAGCAACGACGGCCTGCGGGTGCAGAACTACTTCTCGATCGCCGCCGCGGACCGCGTGAAGTTCGTCTTCCGCGATGGCGTGATCTGGGATGCCGCCACCATCGACCGCAAGGTCAACAACACATCCGACAGCCTGACCGGCACGGCTGGCAACGATGTGCTCGATGGCGGTCTGGGTGACGACACCATCAGTGCACTGGGCGGCGTCAACCTGGTCTACGGCGATGCCGGCAACGACCTGCTGATCGGCGGCGAGGGCACCAACACCTACTTCTTCGGCTATGGCGATGGCCATGACACCCTGGTCGCCTCGACCTCCTTCCTGTATGACCAGCAGGACCTCATCCAGTGGGGCAGCGGCATCACCGCGGCCGACATCGATGCGGTGATCGATCCGGTCGGCTCGTCCGTCGACCTGCTGCTGCGGCTGCGCGCCACCGGCGACTCGCTGCGCCTGAAGAACTTCGTGAGCGACGCGGACAGCTACTCCATCTCGATGCGCTTTGGCGATGGCAGCGTGGTCTCGCTGCAGCAGATGAAGGGCATGTACCAGGGCGTGGACGACATCACCAACGGCACCTCGGGCAGCGATGTGCTGCACAGCGGCCTGGGCCAGGATCTGCTCTTTGGTCTGGAAGGCGACGACACGCTCTATGGCGATGCGGGTGCCGACACGATGGACGGCGGCGAAGGGGCCGACACCTACCTCTATGGCCGAGGCGATGGGCGCGATGTGATCATCGCCGGTGCCGCGCACAGCACGGGTGATCAACTGCTGCTGTCGCGCGACCTCGATGCCACCAGCCTCGACTTCGCCCGCAGCGGGCAGGACCTGGTCATCAGCGTGCGCGGCTCGCTGGACAACGTGACACTGCGCGGCTACTTCAATCTGGCGACGGCCAACCGCATGTCCGTGCGCTTCGCGGATGGTTATGCCATGGATGGCGCCGCGGTCGAGCGCAAGCTGGGCCTGGTCGCCAACACCCTGACCGCCACCGCAGGCGATGACCGCCTGGAGGGCAACCATCTGGCCGAGACCCTCACCGGCCTGGGCGGCAATGACACCCTGTACGGCGATGGCGGCAACGACTCCCTGGATGGCGGCGCCGGTGCCGACACCTACCTCTTCGGCCGAGGCGATGGCCAGGACACCGTGGTGGGTGGCGCGGGCGACCGCCTGAGCCTGGGCCGCGACATCTCGATGGCGGACGTCGACGTCAGCCTGTCCGGCCAAGACCTGCTGGTGACCATCAAGGGCGGCAAGGACCAGGACAGCGTGCTGGTCAAGGGCTACACCTCGGTGGCCGCGGCCGATCGCCTGCGCATCGACTTCATGGCCGGCGGCAGCTGGGATGCCGCGGCCATCGACCGCAAGCTTGCCAGCGCCAACGACACCTTGAACGGCACCGCCCTGAGCGAAGTGCTGGACGGTGGCCTGGGCAATGACACGCTCAACGGCGGAGCCGGCGACGACACCTTGTACGGCGATGCCGGGGACGACGTGCTCAATGGCGGCGCGGGTGCCGACACCTATCACTTCGGCCGCGGCGACGGTGCCGACCGCATCGTGGCGGGCACCGCCGCCGAGCGACGCGGCGATGTCGTGCAATTCGGCGCGGGCATCAACCTGGCCGATGTCAGCTTCGCCATGAGCGGCGCGGCCCTGGTCGCCACGATCAAGGGCAGCAGCGACCGCATCACCATCGACAACTACACCGCGCAGGCCTTTGCCGACCGCATCGCCTTCCGCTTCGCCGATGGCGCCGTGCTGGGCGGTGAGGCCATGGACAAGATGCTGTTGGGTGAGCTCGACGGCCTGTGGGGTGGCTCGGGCCACGACGCTTTCCATGGCGGCGTGGGTGACGACGTGCTCGCCGGCCTGGAAGGCGACGACACCCTGTACGGCGGCGTCGGCAACGACTGGATGGGCGGCGGCTACGGGAACGACACCTACTACTTCGGCCGCGGCGACGGGGTCGACACCATCACGGCGGGCGCCTATGACCCCGCCGGCTCGCAAGACCGCCTGGTCCTGGCCTCGGACATCGCACCCAACCAGGTCACCCTCACTCGCTCGGGTTCGGATCTGCTCGTCGGCATCGTCGGCACCAATGACCGGGCCGTGCTCGAAGGCTGGTTCGATCGCGTGGTCGCCGACCGCACCCTGATCCAGTTCGGCAATGGCTGGACCTGGGATGCCGCCGCGCTCACCCGCCAGTTCACCGCGGGCAACGACACCCTGCAAGGCAGCGCCGGCGAGGACATGCTCTTCGGCGGTCTGGGCAACGACAGCCTCAACGGCCTGGCTGGCAACGACTACCTGATGGG
>CAYPUS010000088.1:0-10567 GCA_964413815.1 uncultured Aquabacterium sp.
TCGAACTCAAGGTACGCCAGACATATAGCTAATGCAGGTGTGCCTTGCTTATTCAGCGCGATCGATTCGATCGCTTCTCTGTAGTGGGATGTACCAGCCACGGCGACCTGAAATTTGCCTGTGGATTCCCAATGAGCGTACGTCGGAGCGTTCATGTCGGGTTGCGCGTGTAGTGGCCTAACGCCCGCGTTAACAGGCGGCTGCCAGCGAAGCTGGTAGACGTCCTGTTGAACAACCAGTTAGGCTGGTGACAAGTGCTACAGCAGTTGATCTACTCATGTTGTCCATTTTGATTGCCGCTTAGGCTCAGGCTGAAAGTAGTTTCTTGAAGCTTTCAGCCACTACTTCTAGCTCGCCAGTTTCATGTGACCATGCATAGACCGTAGCACCGAAGGCTGACCCATTCTTGAGGAAGAGAAGTTGGTCGCCTGCGCCGTTGCTCGCTATGGCAAGTGCATTCTCTGGAAAGCCTCGCCAGCCCTGACATGCTTGCGATTCTGCAAGGACGTGATTCGCTGTGCGGGCTAAGCGCTTTCTGTCTGATGTATCGGCGATGGGGTACAGGTTCCAATCGTCGCCGTTGGCCTCAAATTCACCCCCATTACTCACTTGCATTGCCGCTTTGTAATCAAGCGGCAGCTCTGCGCCAAGCGCGTGTTCTGCGGCGATCAAAAATTTTTCAGCTAGATCGAAGGGCATGGATTCGTGAGCTTGGTGGCAGCGGCGGTGTTTGCGAAGAGCCTAACGCCCGCGGTAAGGGGCGCCCAATGCACATGACTGGAAACATGGCCGCGCTTGTTTAAAGGGGCCTAACGCCCACGTTAACAGGCGGCTGCCAGCGGAGCTGGTAGACGTCCTGTTGAACAACCAGTTAGGCCGCTGCGCGAAGTGGAATGTGGTGTGAGTTGACAAGCCATGAGAAGTGCTAACGAACAAAGAAGATTGCTGCAAGTCCCACGAGAAATACGACTGTGGAAACGGCTCCTAGCGCAAGGCTACGCTTGAGTAGGCCAAGGAAAAAAAGCTTGTTCTCATACACGCCTGCAGATGCCAGAAGAACAAATGATGCTGCCCATAAATAGAAGCCGGGGTGCGAAAGGATGTCAGGAAAGAACGGCTTTACATGCCATCCAATGGCGACGTTCAGCAATGTCACTGAGACCAGTAAAAACGTTCGGCCAAGAGAGTGAGGATTGCTGAGCTTACCTAGCTGCTGCCTCAGTTCACCAACTACAAGAAGATTGCTTAGCAGGCTGATGACCTGAAATGGCTTGCCGAGCAAGCCTATTGGAAACATAACGGCAATGCCGGCTAAGCCTTGCAGGGCCACCTCTGCACCGATGGCCACTGCTCCGCTGTGCAAAGTGGTTGTTGGTAATACAAAGCTGACTAGCCAAAGGGCAATAGCGAGCCTCCGAAGGTTCTGTGACATGAGGCCTAACAGCCTGCTAAGGGGCGGGCGCGATAGCGACCGTCCCACTTTAGCGCCATGTTAGGCTGTGCTTTGCAGTAACTTGGCAGCTTGAGCATAGTTGCGTGCTTGGTATAGCGTGTAGCCACCAAAGCCGAGAAACAGTATTCCAACGAGGATAAATGTCAGAGGAATCCCGAGTGCCACCATCAGCCCTCCCATCACATAACCTGGCGTGGCCGATATGGAATAAACCGCGCGCGTTTTGTCATTGCGTATGGCGAGTGCGTGAAAAATGCCGTTCTTTTCACGCCCCGCCAACGTAGCCGGATCACCGTCACGAATATCTGGCATGTCTTTCAGCTTTATTTGAGCCGAGCGGTCATCAATGCGAAAAGCTAACACTTGCCCTGTTTGCACCGAGCCACCATGTTTTCCTATTTGACCCACGGTTTCTGTCGAATGACGAATGCCGGAGATGACGCCTGAAAGAGTAATAAGTTGCATCTGTTTTTCCTTCTTAAAGGTTGATAACTAACGTGATGATAATAAAGACAAAGCCTCTGATTCGCAACCTAACTTCAACGTTGCGGCTTACATCGTTTGCCATGATATTCAAAACGATGCAATTGGTATTCTTTTCCGTTCCAACGATTTACTGGGAAGCAAAAGCCGGGGCCACCGACCGAAATATCCGGCCAGCCGCCAACCCCGCGAGTTTTGAGGAACTCGGGTATTCCGGTTTGCTTGGCAACGAGCCGCCAACGACCATCGGCCTGCTTGCTAACCAATGCAAACCCCATGCCCGTATGGCCGTAACAAAACGTCCCATCCTCCATAATCACGGCATCAGGATAGCCGTCGCTATTCAAGTCGCTTACCGTTTCAATCCGGGCGCCGCTGTTGTTCGGGGCGTCATGGCAAAGAACCCATATGCCTTGGCGTTGAATTGCGCCTGCTACTAAAAATGCATCCGATATTTCCGCTTCGGTCAAAGGTAATTCCGTAGGAAGTTCGGCCCCAACCTGAGAAGTGCACAGTATTGCTGTACTCAAAATGCCTGTCGAAATGAATTGTTTGAAGTTTAATGTCATGTTTATCCTTTTGTGGTGAGCCTAACGCCCGCGGTAAGCCGCGCCGGAGTGCGAAGCACGGAGGGCACCCACAAGCGCAGCTTGTGGGCGTCGGCTTGACCAAACTGTTAGGCTGGCGATAGATGCTAAGGCGAGTGAAAACAAAGCGAGAAGCGATTGGCCTGTCATATAGCCTCCGCGAGCGCAATGCTTACTTCTGGTGTGTCGTTGCTGCCGAAATTTATTAACCAGACGTGTCGAGGGCTTGCCGGTGTTCGTGGATCGTCTTGGCCAGACGGTTCAAGTGTTACTGCCGCATGCTGCCAGAGAAGTTGACGGAGAAACTCAAATGCTCGACCAACTTCGACCGGTGCTGCAATGTACTTAGTGCGTTGACTCTCGACCAGAGCTGCAAAGTCTTGACCGATTGGATTCTTGGCATGGAGAAAGCCTCCACTTCTGGTGTATAGGTCAATCAGTCGGGCGTGATTGACTTCAATATTCTTTCTATCGAAGTGGAACAAGCCAGGCGAAAGCTCTTTCTTGTCTTGGTGCGGTATAGGTAGAACATGCGGACTAAGACTTACGAGGCGTTTTAGAATTTCCGGCGCTTGCCAATCGCGTGCGGCATCACCGTGATCACGCGTGTTCATGCTCTTTTCAATGCTGCGGAGCGCTGCATATCGATATTCTTCGCGGACCATGGCACCAAAGGTGACCGCCTCAATCACGCGACGAATCTGAAGAAAGCAGTACTCCATGTCTAACGCGGTGTAGCCGGTGATCGGTTTTTCGGCAGCAAGGATCCTTTCGCCCGAGAGAATTCTCAGCTTTGCATCCGCCATATGTGTGCGGTAGACCTCGTGCGGTGGAATGGCGGGTTGCATTTTGTGAAGCCTAACGGCCCAGTTAACTGGCAGCAACGTGCGCAGCACGTTGATGTCCAGTTGAACGCCCAGTTAGGCTGGTGGCAGACGCAACGGACGTTGAGCTACTCACAATGGGCCTTTGGTATTTGAATCTTGATTAACTGATGGCACTTCCATTCCGGACCAATACCTTAGGATGCATTGATCCGTTCCGTTGTCTTCAAGCGTTGCCTGAAGGTTGTCCGATATCCAAGGATCGGTGGTGACGCCGCCATCTGTGCTCATGATGATTGGAAGCATATCCTCGGTGACGGCTTTCACGAAGTGGTCTATTGCTTCGGCCTCAGGTACGGCCAGCCAGGAAGCAATGATGTCTGGGTGTGTATGCCAGTCTGAACCGTTGAAGCCAACTGCCACCTCTCCATCATTGCCTGATGCGATGACCAGGCACAGCAAACCATCTGGGCTTGTGATTGTGCTAAGGACTTTCATTTGGTGAGCAAACAAACGGTGGATGCAGGCATTCGCAAAAGCCTAACGCCCAGGTTAACCGGCAAAAATGCGGAGCATTTTTGTCCGTGTTGAACCTACAGTTAGGCCGCGCCGGAGCGCAACTCTAAAACCAGTTCTTAATTTCATAGCCACATGCCTTAAGTTCTTTGGCTACCTCGGCCTTCCAAGCGCCTTGAGCGTCGAAGTCAACGTAAACCACACCGCTGATGTCATTGGGGGTTTCGATGTCTCCCTTCACAAGCGCGCAGACATTTTCTCGGCCAAGCTTAGCCATTAAGTAGCCGTGCTCAAAGACAACATTCTGCCTTGCCCGATTTCTAGGGTGAACTTTGGTGTCGTGCGCTCCTCTTCCGTGGTCGCAAGGGGTGTACAAGACAAGCGCGAAGTCCGCATCATTTGCATAGCGCTCAATTTTTTCAATGATTGTCATGCCTGCGCTTGCTTGCTCATGCAAGATGATTGGCTCAAGGCCAACCGCCCCAACAAAGCGAGCAACCTCTTGCTTCACTTCATTGTCTCGGCCGTGGACAATGAAAACCTTTCGTTTGTTGCGGGCTACAGCAGATGGTTTGAGTTGACCTATTTGTGCATATGCAGGTGTGAGCAGATTGGTGGTTGCACCGAACTCCAATGTATCGAGAAGCGGCGTGAACTCCTCCGAAAGATAGGATCGCCGCTCTGCGTACGTGCCGAACTTCTTTTTGATGAACCCCCAAAACGAATCGAGGTTTCGATGTGTTCGAATCCATGACGGAATGAGATTGGCTGTTTCAGTGTCGGTTAAAAGTTCTTGGCGTAGCGCTTCGTACTCCTTTGTGTCTGCAGCGCCTCCCGTTGCATGCGATACAAGTAAGTTCAACAAGTAATTCGCCTTGTCGAATTTGGTCTGCAGGAATTCGATGCTCATAGGTTCGTTGAGATGCAATTACTAGAGGCCTAACGCCCGAGGTAAGCCGCGCCGGAGTGCGCAGCACGGAGGGCACCCGCAAGCGCAGCTTGTGGGCGTCGGATTGACCACCCAGTTAGGCTGGGGAGCGGAGACACAGTATTGCCCTTCAGTTGGCAACCTACGCTGGTGGCAGACGCTTGCTTGAAAAGGCATGAATGCTGTAGCTTACATGCGCTGATAGACAGCAATGAGCGGAGTGCTCGGGTCATGGACTTCCAAGCGGCTACCGCTCACGCAGTATTTATGCGGTTTTGCAGAGGATTGGATTGATAGCAACGTGCAGGCGCCTTCCATTGATGACACCACATACTCGTAGAATTCGCCATCGCCCATTCCTTCGATAACTATCGTTATGCGATGGCTGTCAATTTTCAGTTGGCCGTCTCTGAAAGTCTCTTTCATGGACTCTATGTGGCGGTTTGACGCGTTCAAGCTCTTAGCTTGCTGGACCATCGGCGTCAGATCGATGGCCCACTTTCCTTCGATGGACGGCGTCTTCCTCGTGCACCCGACTGTCGATGCGATAAGTAAGGAGGAGACGATTGCGAAAAATTTTCGATTCAAGAAGATGTCTCCCTGTGTTTGTTTGGGCTCGCGGCGGCCTCAAAAGGCTAACGCAATGTAGACGACAGGCATGTCGCCGAACCTGGACGGAGAAGCGTCCAGGCTGTCGCAGAACTTGGAGTTGGGCATTGCCCTGTCGTAGGTGTTCGCATGCGTTCCTCCCAGGTTATTGGACACAGCGTTACAGACACACTATACCGAGACTTCTGGAGGGTCGAAATGAGCTTGACGGTTGTGTAATCATTCGATTACAATGTGCCATGATCACAGTGAAGGCGCTACCTGAGTTCTCGCGGTGGATGGACGGCTTGCCGGACGCCAAGATTAAGGCCATCGTGGCTGCGCGAGTGCGCCGGTTGTCGTTTGGGCTTCCTGGCGATGTGGCGCCGGTCGGCGAAGGCGTTTCAGAGTTGCGCATCCATGTTGGTGCTGGCTGGCGCGTGTACTTCGTACAGCGCGGCAGTGAGGTGATTGTTCTGCTGGCTGGCGGTTCCAAGAAGAGCCAGCCAGCAGACATACGGAAGGCCAAGGCCTTGGCGAAGTCGTTAGATTGAGGAGTAGCAGATGACCAAGCGTACAAAGGTAAGCGAGTTGCCAGAGTTCGATGCCGCCCTCTACTTGGACTCGGAAGAGGCTGTCGCAGCCTACCTCACGGACATTCTGGAGTCAGGTGATTCCGCGCTGCTTGCTGCGGCACTTGGTGACATAGCCAGAGCACGTGGGATGACTGAGATTGCCAAGGCTTCGGGTATAGCGAGAGAGGCGCTTTATAAGGCATTGCGATCCGACTCTCAGCCACGATTCGACACGATTAGTCGTGTTTGCGCGGCGCTGGGTGTAAGGCTGGTGGCTCAGGCAATACACGTGTGATTCGCGGTGCTGTTTAGTGCGGCCTAACGCCCGAGGTAAGCCGCGCCGGAGTGCGCAGCACGGAGGGCACCCGCAAGCGCAGCTTGTGGGCGTCGGCTTGACCAACCAGTTAGGCTGGGGAGCGAAGACGCAGCAGCCGCGCACGCAAAGGCGCTGGCAGAAATGACAAGGACGCTGCCTGACATGAGCACTCCCTGTGCAACCGCGAACTTGGATTGTGCAGGACGCGCCAGATGCGCGGTACTGCGGAAACTGCGGTGACGGTTCGCAGGCCGGCGCAGCACAGACAGCCCGATTGAGCATGGATGCGGCACCCGGTGAACAAGCACATGGCTTGAGGGGCGCCCAACCTGGCACTTGGCCACCATGCGTGAGCCCTCAAGAAAGCGATGCCGACAAGCGCTGCTCATGCCTTCCTTTGCAAACCTCAGTGCGTCATCTGTGCTCAAACTTCTGTGCATGGCTGCCAAGGGATTTAGCAGGAGCCTAACGCTCAAGTTCAGCGGCGCCCACAGGGCGTGGCCGAAGCGAAGGAACGGGTCAGCGTCCGCTGCAACGCACAGTTAGGCCGGTGCGCGAAGTAGAGGGGAAGAACCTTGCCGGGCTGGAGAGCCTTTCGCGTGAAAATCATGGTATTTAATGTAACTTCTGTCGGGAACTGAGGCTGTAAGACGGCGCGCTCCATGTACCTAATTTTTATTCTTTTCGATTCTGCGAACAAGTTCGTTTCCCGCCTGCTCCATATATTTAGATGCGTCTTTGCTTAGCAACCATTTCGGTGCGGTGAAAAGATATGCAATGACTGTGAAAATTCCAATTGGCGCCGCAGATCCAAGATCGGCCATAAACCACTTAATCAAGAACCAAAGCATTCCCACAAACGCAACCCCCAGAGCGATGGCAGCTTGGAGCAAATTGCCGGCTATATAGAGGGTTGATGGTTCATTTTCGTTTTGCATTTGGCCGTTGCTGTAAAGCTTTGCGAAAGTTAGATATATGGCGTCCTATCAGTAGTTCTTCATGGCGTCTTTCATGCGCTCCTCGATTTCTTCTTGAGCCTTTATCATTCGTTCCTCGATCTCTCTTTGATGGTGCTCCATTTTCTGAGAGAATTCGGTTTCGAGCCGCCGCTCTCGGGCAGCGTCAGATTCGATCAACTTGGCTTTTTGAAGCGCGCGACAAAGCTCCCCATGATTGGTCTGCGCCACGATCCAGGGAACGCCTGTGCAATCTTCCACTGATGCCCAAAAATCAGAAAATCCGAATTTGGATCGGTTGACTATTTTATACGTACCGTCTTGCGAAACAACATGAATATTGCCAACGAGAATCGCAAGGAATAGAATTAGTAAAAATAGTCCAGTCAATGCCCGCTTTGTGTTATGCATCGATTCTTTATTCGCTACTCGTAAAGGGCGGCCACACTTGGGGCAAGTGGTAGCAAGCCGCGAGATATCAGATTTACAGTCGGGACAGGTTGCTAGAGTCATTTTGTGTATTTAGTAATTCTACTTCGGAGTCAATAAGAGCCTAACGCAATGTAGCCGACAAGGCCGTCGCATAACCTTCCAGATATGCGGCCGTCGATGTCGGCGAACCTTGGGGAGATTTGATGTTCAACGAAGCCGGGCGCATGGGTTCCTTCCTGGTTAGCGGCCACAGTGTTACAGACACCGCTTCGGGCGCCCGATGCTCTGACGCCGCGCATCCTTATGCGGCTTGTAACAAGAACTCGACTTTGACGGAGTCGAACGGAAACTCGATGTGGCCTTCTGCTGTGCGACACAAAACGCCCGCCTCGAGCAATGCCGTGACATCGCCATGTACCGCTTTCACGTCACGGTTGACGCGCCGGGCAGCTTCGCGAATCGACATGGGACCAGCCCCACACATGGCCTTCAGTAGCTCCCATCGTTTCGCAGTCAGAACCTGCCAAAGAAGTTCTGGCGTGGCGAAGCCAATTCGCGCTTCGGCGTCACCGCGACCGGATTTCATTGCGCGGGCTGCATCATCCAGTGTGTCGGAAAGGCTCCGCACTTCAAGAACGACCGTGTGCATGGTTCCACCTCGCGATGTCTGTATTGAAGTCCAGCATGAGTTGATCTGGACTGGTGAACGGGTAGTTTGATTCTTCTGAGCCGAAATGCCGGTGATCACCCTTGCCGCGCTCGTTGTCGTACCGGAGAACGCATTGGCCCTGGACAACATAGGCCAGACGGTATTTGAATGCGTGCTCAGATGGCGGGACCGGTTCAGGGACGCGCCACACGGCGACCTCGGCGAACGCGTCTGAGGCGAGAACGACTCGACGGCGAATCAGAGGGATGGCCTTCATGTTGGAGAGCATGACAACATTGCCGAGTGTTGTCAATCAGTCCAACGCTGAGCCTACGGAAAGAGATTCTGCCCGCCAACACCTTGTCCGTGCGGCTTTTGCGCTTCTTGGCCGTAAGCGGAGCCTGCTTATCAGTGATGGCCAGATAGGTCTCATCGATCTCTACCAAGCCCTTGAGCTTGTCGCGATCAGGTCGGACCATCGCTTGGCGAAAGCGATGCAGCATCGCCCATGCCGTCTGGTAGCTGCCCAGGCCCAGCACCCTTTGCAGCCCCAGCGCATTAGCGCCATGCTTCTGGTTGGTCACGTACCAGGCGCCGGCAAGCCAGACCCGCAGCGGTGTTCTTGTCTTGTCGAAGATCGTCCCAGCAGTCACGGACGACTGGAAAGCGCAACCCCGGCAAACCAATCGGCCTCGGCTACTGCGGTACGCATCGCCCAGTTCACCGCAGCTTGGACAGGCGAACCCTTGGGGCCAGCGTAGCTTCTCCAGATACCGCAGGCACGCTTCCTCGCTGCCAAACCAGTCCAGGAACTGGTTCCAGTTGGTGGGGTAGTCCTGCCCAGCTTCCGGCGTTAATATCTGGATATCCATCCAGTGATCTTAACTATGTGGAGCTAACTGGATACCCCATATGAAAATACAGTCACCCAGGGTTATGCAACACAAGTCAGGCGACGACGCGGCCACCCGTGCAGCCCGCGCGGCCACACCCATGCCACCCCTCTCCGCCACCAAGCTCCTGGATCAGGTGGTCGAGCGGGTGCGTTACCTGCATTACAGCCGCCGCACCGAAGAGGCCTACCTCTATTGGATCCGGGCCTTCATCCTTTTCCATGACAAGCGGCACCCCCGCAACCTGGGCATCACAGAGATCGAGGCCTTCCTCAGCCACCTCGCCAACGAACGGCACGTGGCCGCCTCCACCCACAAACAAGCGCTCTCGGCTCTGATCTTTCTATACGGCAAGGTGCTGGGCCAGGATCTGCCCTGGCTGCAGCACGTCGGGCGCCCCAAGTCGGGCCCCAAGCTGCCGGTCGTGCTCACCCCGGCGGAAGTGGCCGCCGTCCTGGCCGCCGTGGATGAGCGCTACCGGCTGATCGGGCAACTGCTTTACGGCACCGGCATGCGCCTGATGGAAGGCCTGCGCCTGCGAGTCAAGGACATCGACTTCGGGCACGGCGCCATCATCGTGCGCGATGGCAAGGGCGGCAAAGACCGCACGGTGATGCTGCCTGACAAGCTCATCACGCCCCTGCGGGCGCAACTCGTGCGCGCCCACATGCTGTGGTCCCAGGATCGTGCCACCACTGATGCAGGTGTCTGGGTGCCCACCGCGCTGGATCTCAAATACCCCAAACTGGGCCAGACCTGGGGCTGGCAATGGGTGTTCGGCGCCGCTGAACTGTCGGTTTGCCCGCGCTCCGGCCTGCGGCGCCGCCACCATGTGCTGGACAAAACCTTCCAGCGCGCCTTCAAAAAGGCGGTGGAGCTGGCCAAGCTCACCAAGCCGGCCACCCCGCACACCCTGCGCCACTCCTTCGCCACCCACCTCCTGCAGGCCCGCTACGACATCCGCACCGTCCAGGAGCTTCTGGGCCACAGCGACGTCAGCACGACGATGATCTACACCCACGTGCTGAAAGTTGGCGGCGGCGGGGTACAAAGCCCTTTGGATGCCATGTGATGCCTCATGTGAATGCCTTGGCAAACCCGCTCATTTCCGATCCCGACTCGCCCGCCCGGGCAAGCCAATTTGCCGGACAATCTGCCCCCATGAGTGCAGACCAGCTTTCCCCCACAGGCATCTCCGGCGGTTCGGCCGGTTCCCCCGGTGTTCCCGGATCTTCTTCTCCGGCGCCCAAGATCGGTTTCGTCAGCCTCGGCTGCCCGAAGGCGCTCACCGATTCCGAACTGATCCTGACGCAGTTGCGCGCCGAAGGCTATGAGACCAGCAAGAACTTCAACGGCGCCGATCTGGT
>CAYPUS010000089.1:0-10564 GCA_964413815.1 uncultured Aquabacterium sp.
TTCCCCGTAGCCGCCGGCCTTGAGCGGCAGGTCGTGCTCGATCTCGATGACGAGGTTGGTGTCGGCCAGGCGCAGGCGGTCGCCCACCGTGGGGCCGAACATCTCGGCATAGGCGCGTCGCGGGATGCTTGCCATCGTCGGTCTTTCTTCGTCGGGTCGGGCCCGGAATGCGTTGTCAGTGTGAGGTGTGGTGTGTGGGCCAAGCGCTCAGAGCTTGCCCTGCACCAGGCCGCGGAAGCCGTAGATCACGCGCTCGCCCGCGTAGTCGACCAGCTCGACGGTGCGCTGCTGGCCCGGCTCGAAGCGCACGGCCGTGCCGGAGGCGATGTTCAGGCGCATGCCGCGCGCGGCCTCGCGGTCGAAGCGCAGGGCGGCATTGGTCTCGGCAAAGTGGTAGTGGGAGCCCACCTGGATGGGACGGTCGCCCGCGTTCTCGATCACCAGCGTCAGGGTGTGGCGGCCGGGGTTCAGCGGCAGGTCGGGCCCGTCGGTGAGCAGCTCGCCCGGGATCATTTGCGGCCCTTCCACCAGAAGGCCGCGGCGGCCAAGGCGCCGACGATCACGAAGCCCCAGATGTCGCTGGCATGCCAGTGCGAGCTGCCCGGCATGCCGTGGCCTTGGTGTGCATGGGCGGATGCGGCCATCAGCAGGCCGGATGCGGCGATGCCGCCGCAGGCTTTGCGCAGGCCGCGGGCGAACCAAAAAGGGGTGCGGGAGGAGCGATTGAACGTCATGGTCACGCTTTCTTCAGTCTGTCTTTGGTCAAAAGGTGCATCTTTGGGGCATGTTCGGCGTCGTTTTGGCGGTGTGCGCTCGATTGGTGCGGCGCAAGATGCCAAAAGCGGTCTTCATGCAATAGGTTGGTGCACTGTCACCAACTTGGTGCCATCGGGGAAGGTCGCCTCGGCCTGGATGTCGGGGATCATTTCGGGCACGCCTTCCATCACCTGATCGCGCGTGAGCACCGTCTTGCCCTCGCTCATCAGCTGCGCCACGGTCTTGCCGTCGCGGGCGCCTTCCATGATGAAGGCCGTGATCAGGGCGACCGCCTCGGGATAGTTGAGCTTGAGCCCCCGGGCAAGCCGGCGCTCGGCCAGCAGCGCGGCGGTGAAGATGAGCAGCTTGTCTTTTTCTCTTGGCGTCAATTCCATGGGGATGTCTCGTCAGGCCGCTGGCGGCACCGAAATTGCGATGTCTGGCAGGGTTCAGTCCTTCACTATGCAAGAGCCAGACCCACATCGTCCAGCCGCGTCGACCCGAGGCGGCACTTCGGACACCTCTGCCCGCGAACCTGTCAGCGAAGCGCTGCAACGGGTGGTCAAGGTGCGCCGCGACTACAACACCTGGGTCGCGTCCGAAACCCTGGAAGACTACGCGCTGCGTTTCACACCCCGCTCGGCGCGGCGCTGGAGCGCAGGGCGCGTGGCGAACACGGCCTTCGGGGCCGCCGCCTTCCTGGTGCTGGAGGCGGTGGGCGCGGCCCTGCTGGTCGAGCACGGCTTCATCAACGCCTTCTGGGCCATCGTGGCCACCGGTGTGATCATCCTGCTGGCCGGGTGGCCGATCAGCGTCTATGCCGCCCGGCATGGCCTGGACATGGACCTGCTGACGCGCGGGGCCGGCTTCGGCTACATCGGCTCGACCATCACCTCGCTGATCTACGCCTCCTTCACCTTCATCTTCTTCGCGCTCGAGGCGGCGGTGATGGCCTACGCGCTGGAGCTGGCCTTCGACATCCCGCCCATGTGGGGCTACCTCGTCTGCGCGCTGGTGGTCATCCCGCTGGTCACGCACGGGGTCACCACCATCAGCCGTCTTCAGCTGTGGACGCAGCCCTTGTGGCTGGCGATGCTGGTGCTGCCCTTCATCTACGTCTTTCGCGACCACCCCCACATCCTGCAGGACCTGGCCGGCTATGCCGGTGGCGACGGCACGCATGCGGGCTTCGACCTGCTGGCCTTCGGCTCTGCGCTGACGGTGGGCATCGCCCTGATCACGCAGATGGGCGAGCAGGCCGACTACCTGCGTTTCATGCCCGAGCCCGAGCCGGGCCGCAAGGGGCGCTGGTGGGCGGCCGTCTTCCTGGGCGGACCTGGCTGGGTCATCCCTGGTGTGCTCAAGATGCTGGGCGGGGCTTTGCTGGCCTACCTGGCAATCAGCTTTTCGGTGCCGGTGGACCGCGCGCTCGACCCCAACCAGATGTACCTGGTGGCTTGGGAAAAGATCTTTCCGAACCAGTCCTGGGCGATCGCGGCCGTGGCCTTGTTCGTGGTCGTGTCGCAGCTCAAGATCAATGTGACGAACGCCTATGCCGGCTCGCTGGCCTGGTCCAACTTCTTCGCGCGGGTCACGCACAGCCATCCGGGGCGGGTGGTGTGGATGGTGTTCAACGCCTTGATCGCCTTGCTGCTGATGGAGCTGAATCTGTTTCAGGCGCTGGGGCAGGTGCTGGGGCTGTATTCCAACATCGCGATCGCCTGGATGATGGCCGTGGTGGCCGACCTGGTGATCAACAAGCCCATGGGCTGGTCGCCGCCGGGCATCGAGTTCAAGCGCGCTTATCTGTATGACGTGAACCCGGTGGGGGTGGGGGCGATGCTGCTGGCCTCGCTCGTGTCCGTGGTGGCCTACATGGGCTGGATGGGCGAGCTGGCCCAGGCTTTTTCCGCCGTCATCGCGATGGTGGTGGCCTTCGTGACCTCGCCGTTGATCGCGTGGGCCACGCAGGGGCGCTATTACCTGGCGCGCACGCCGTTGGGCCAGCGCACGGGCGTCAAGCCGCACGCGGTGGCCGAGGACGCGGGCGGCACGCCGCTGGCCAAGGTGATCCGCTTGCGGGCGCTGCACGCCTGCACCGTGTGCGAGCGCGAATACGAGGCCGATGACGTGGCGCATTGCCCGGCCTACCAGGGTTTCATCTGCTCGCTGTGCTGCTCGCTCGACGCACGCTGCCAGGACCTGTGCAAGCCCCAGGCGCGCTGGGCGGTGCAGTGGCGCGAGTTCGGGCGCAGGGCCATGCCGCAGGCCATCTGGCGCCGACTGGACACCGAGCTGGGGCAGTTCCTGCTGGTCATGCTGGTGCTGGCGCCTTTGCTGGCCGCGCTCTTCGGCCTGGTCTACCAGCAGCAGGTGCGCGACATGGACGTGCTGGCCCTCACGGGCACGGGCGCCGCCGCCGAGATGCTCAAGCAGGCCTTCGTGAAGGTCTATGTGGCGCTCTTTCTGGTCATCGGCGTGGTGGCCTGGTGGGTGGTGCTGACGCACAAGAGCCGCCAGGTGGCGCAGGAAGAATCCAACCGCCAGACCCACCTGCTGGTGCGCGAGATCGAGCTGCACCGCATCACCGATGAAAAGCTCCAGCAGGCCAAGCAGACGGCCGAGCAGGCCAACCAGGCCAAGAGCCGCTACATCACCACCATCAGCCACGAACTGCGCACGCCGCTCAACGGCATCCTGGGGTATGCGCAGCTGCTTGATGAGGACGCGGCGCTGCCCGAGCACGTCAAGCATGGCGTGGGCGTGATCAAGCGCGGGGGCGACCACCTGCTCTCATTGATCGAAGGCACCCTGGACATCGCCCGCATCGAAAGCGGCAAGCTGACGCTGGACGTCAAGCCGGTGCGCCTGGGCGAGCTGCTCAGGCAGATCACCGGCCTGATCGAGAACGAGGCGCGCGCCAAGGCCTTGAAGTTCGTGGCGGACATCGATCCCCATCTGCCCGAAGCCGTGCGCGCCGACGAGCGCCGCGTGCGCCAGATCCTGATCAACATGCTGGGCAATGCCGTCAAGTTCACCAGCAGCGGGCAGGTGACCTTCAAGGTCCGCTATGCGCGCGAGATCGCCATCATCGACATTGCCGACACCGGCCCGGGCATCCCGCAGGCCGAGCTGGACAAGGTCTTCGAGCCCTTCGCGCGCGGGTCTTCGGCGGCGGGCAATGCCATCAGCGGCACGGGGCTGGGCCTGACGATCAGCAAGATGCTGACAGACCTGATGGGCGGCGAGATGAGCGTGCAAAGCAAGCTCGGCCTGGGCACGACCTTCCGCGTGCGGCTCTTCCTGCCCGAGGTGCGCATGGCCGATACCCCGCAGGCTGCGCAGCGCGGGCAGCGCACAGGTTATGTGGGCGAGCGTCGGCGCGTCTGGATGGTCGACAACGAAGAGGCCGACCGCGGGCTGCTGATGCGCATCCTGGAGCCGCTTGGCTTCGAGGTCAGCGCGATGGCCTCGGGGCTGGAATGCCTGACCCACATGCGGACCTGCCCGACCAGGCTGCTGCCGCATGCGATCTTCATGGACCTGGCCATGCCGGGCCTGGATGGCTGGGCGACGATCCGGGCCATCCGCACCGACGGGCTCTCGGATGCGCCGGTGGCCATCGTCTCGGCCAATGCTTTCGACAAGGCGCTGGAAAACGAAGTGGGCATCACGCCCGAGGACTTCATCGTCAAGCCGGTGCGGGTGCCCGAGCTGCTGGACTGGCTGGGGCGCCGCCTGCAGTTGCAATGGATCGAGGTGGAGCGGGCCGTACCGCAGCCGGCGGGACATGCCGCAGCGGCGTCATTGGGCGGCGCGGATCCTTCGGCGGCTGCCCCCCAGGCCGATGTGCTGCCTTCGCTGGGCGCATTGCGCAGTCTGGAAGACCAGATCCACACCGGCTACATGCGCGGGGTGCACAAGGTGCTGGATCAGATCGCCGCGGCCGAGCCCCAGTGCGAGCCTTTCGTGCAGCGCTTGCGGGCCCTGGCGCGCCAATTCCAGCTGGATGCCCTGGCCGAACTGCTCAAGGATTCGCTGGAGCGGGCCCATGCACGCGGCTGAGGGGTGTGGCGGCAGGATGGCGGCGGGGCGTGGCGCCTACAATGCGCCAGCCCGATGACGCCGCAGCACCGCCACCATGTTTGAGAGACTCGATCGCAGCCGCACCGACGTCGTCCTCATCGTGGACGATGTGCCGGACAACCTGTCCCTGCTCCACGATGCGCTGGACGAGGCGGGCTACACCGTGCTGGTGGCCACGCATGGCGAGGGCGCCTTGCAGCGCGCCTCGCAGATGGTGCCCGACATCATCCTGCTCGACGCCATCATGCCCGGCATCGATGGCTTCGAAGTGGCCCGGCGCTTGAAGGCCCAGCCCGAAACCAGCCACATCCCCATCGTCTTCATGACGGGCCTGACCGAGACCGAACACGTGGTTGCGGCCTTCGATGCGGGCGGGGTGGACTATGTGACCAAGCCCATTCGCCCGCGCGAGGTGATGGCGCGCATCGCCGCCCACATGCAGGGCGCCAGGCAAGCGCGCCAGGCGCGCAATGCGCTGGATGCCTTCGGCCATGCCTCGCTGACGGTGCGCGTGAGCGATGGCCGCGTGCTGTGGCAGACGCCTCTGGCGCGCAAGCTGCTGCAAACCTACTTTGACACGCCCGAGGCCGTGGCCCCGGCGGAGCTGGCCAGTTGGCTGCAGGTGACGGTGCCCCGCGTGATGGGCGAACTGGCCAAAGGCGGCATGGCGGCCTTGCCCGGTGGCGCGCCGGTGTGGGCCGTGAACCAGGCTGGAAGCCGCTTGAGCTTCACGCTGCACGAGCCGACCGGCGAGGACGAATGGCTGCTGGTGATGCAGGAGAGCTCGGACCAGGCGGCGATGGACGCCTTGTCGCAGGAATTCAAATTGACCGCCCGGGAGGGCGAGGTGCTTTATTGGGTCGTGAAGGGCAAGACGAACCGGGACATCGGCGATATTTTGGGGAGCAGTCCGGCGACGGTGAAGAAGCAGCTGGAAAGCGTGTTTGCGAAGATGGGCGTGGAAACCCGCACGGCTGCGGCGGGGCTGGCGATGAGTCGGGTGGCGCAGCTCAAGATGCGGTGAGAGGGGGCGCTTGGCACGGCATGCGAAATGCAAGTGTGCCTGCTGTGCGACATGCGATGTGGCGTGGTGGCACAGCCCTCGATCCAGGGCTGGCACGAGATCACCGAGCGCCTACACTTCGGCGTTCAGATTAATCAAGGCAAGTATTGGGGAAAGAGGTGCTTTCCGCCCAGCAGTTACAGCGGATCCAGCCCCATCGGTGCCCACGATAACGAAGCGGATAGGGCCAATCGGATTTCTTACGTTGATGTGGCACGAGGTATCTCGATCGCACTGGTCGGAAAAAGCCCGCGCACCGATGTGGGCCGTGAACCAGGCGGTATGAGTTTGAGCTTAACGCTGCACGAACTTTACCGGTGAGGTCGAACGGCGCGGGAGCGGCGGCGATTTATTGAGTTCGCAAAGATGGCCGGGGAAACGTGTGCGGCCGTGCGGTTGGCGATGTGTCGCGGGGAGCAGCCCCAAATGCGTTAGACAGGCGATACCCCATGCTGCAGGTTTGCGATGCAGTAGAGTCGTGAAATGCAACCAAGGCCCCTGGTCTCGGGCTGGCCGGCGCAGAATTAATAACTACACTTAGCGCATCAGATCAATCAGGGGGCGTCGGGACGGTTCGTGACCGCTACAAGGCTGCGAATGGGCTTGATGACATCTTCCTTAATATGAAAAGCCATGAACCCTCGCTCCGTAGCTGGCCGGCTTGCGCACGCATGCTTAGTGATTGTTTTTTGTGCCTATGGCTTGGGCGCCTGCGGCAACTCCGATACGCTGGAATGGACCGAAGAAGTCCGGTTACATGACGGCCGAATCCTTGTTTTGAAGCGATATCAGGAATTCATGGGGCCGCACGAGATCGGCGATGCGCCGAGTGAGTCGGATTACTGGTTTGAGTTCCAGCATCCTGACACAGGGGAGACGATTCGCTGGGAGAGTGATCGTGATCTTGGTACCCTTGTTTTGATGGTTGATTCGAAAAGTTCCTGGCTGCTGACGACGCCTCGTTTCGGGGGCTGGGATCGCAAGAATAATCCTCGCCCGCCCTATTTGCTCTTTCAATATGAAGCAGGTCGCTGGCACGCCCGCGCCATACAGGATATTCCGGTTAAGGAGGTTGTTCTGAATGTGACCTATTCGGCCAAGGATGCTAGAGATAAAATAATTGAATCGAATTTTCATCTGAGCATTCATCAAACTTATGCTGCGCCCTTTCGTGGGCGTAGCGCGTACGTCATAGATTTTCGAAATGTTCCGCAGCAAACCTTTGGTTTGGATAGTGTGGGGAAGCCCGTAGATTTTTTGATTAAAGACAGGGTTGGGGTGAATTAATGAACGAAAGGATATCTACCCTTCGTGACGGGCAGGCACCCCACCTGGGGCAGCGGCACGTTATGGTGTGACATTTGAAGACAGCCTCACGCCGGAGGAGCGCGATCATTGGATTGCCCGCAGTTCCCTCAAAGTCATCGATCAGCAAATAGACGAAGTGATGGGGGAGAGTGCGTCGGCTTCAGGGCTTTGCGGGCGATTTGAAGGACTCCTGCATGAAGGTTGGGCCAGTCTTCGATGATTTTTATTTCAGGTGATGCAGTGAGCTTTGTTAACCGAGCCATTCAGGCTCAACACCGTGCGCTTTTCCAATTGGATCAGGCCGAGTCCTCAAGGAGCGTGCTCATGCCCAATACCCACTGGGCCCTGGATGAGGAAAGAAAAATCTATCTGCGCGAAGTGTGGTGTTCAAACCGGGGGGCGGAGCCCGAACCCAACCCATCTTCCCTCAGCCACGAATTTCATTACTTCGTCAACGGGCGGCTGTACACCTTGTCCATGACAAACGACCTCACGCGAAGGACCTTGTCCAAGGTCGGCAAGCACCGTGAGATTTCGGAAGAATGGGCCTTGACGCGCGTCGAGCCGCTCGATCAGTTTGCCAAGTCAAAAGGGTTTCTCGATACCTTGAAGGAAGCCATGCAGGTGAGCCAGGGCGGCAACCCATTCATTGCTGAATACGCGCATCAAAATGGCTGGACGACCGCATACGCGCTGAAGCTGGAAGTCGGCCCTGTGCGCGGCTGGCTGCGGGCAGTGCGCTCCTGAACAAGGCGGGCGCCCGTCCGCGCGCCAGTAACCACGTGCAGCAGCGCCCCTATAGCTCACAGATGCAGGAGATGCGGCGCGTTGCTCATGGAGTACGACAGGCTCTCAACGCCAGGCGGGTGGGTGATGCGCATGGGTCTGAATCTGGGCAATTCTTCATCCTGCAACGACGTGAACGCTCCGCAGGTGATGCAGCAGCATGGGTTTGAATTGATTGAAGGTGGCGTCTTTAAACGAAATGGGGGGGAAATGAGTTGATCAGTACGTTTCACCTTTGCCGATGGGACACGGCCAGTTGGTCATAGGCTTGATGTGGGGGTACGGCGCAGCTGCCAAGGCTGCGCCGGCGCCCCCGTGATCAAAGCCTCGGTATTTCCAGCGCCTGCGGCGCATGTCCTTGCGACACCAACCAGTCCCGCAAGGCGAAGCCCGTGCCGCCGGGCCAGTAGCGCGCCCTCGCGGGCTCGATGCGCTTGTAGTCGATCAGTTCCTCGCCCAGCACGATCTCGCCGGTGGCGGGCACGTGGTAGGCCAGGATGATCTGGTTCTGCCGCGCGAAGGTGTAGTTGCCGATGAAGTTCACCCCCGTGGCCTGCAGGCTCAACTCTTCCATCACCTCGCGGGCGATGGCTTCCTCGGGGCTGGGGTCGCTCTTTTCCAAAAAGCCCGTGATCAAGGCATAGAAGGCCGCAGTCCAGGTACGGTTGCGCGCCAGGATGATGTGGCCTTTGTGCTCGACGATGGCCGCGACCACGGGCGTGGGGTTCTCCCAGTGGACGAAGCCGCAGGCAGCGTCAGGACACACCTGGCGCTCGGCGCCGCCTTCGGTGCGCAGGCTCAAGGGTTGAGCACAGTGGGGACAGAAGCGGAAGACCATGGGCTTGTCGCTCATCAAGGTGTGGTGGTGGCCGGCGCCTGGCGCCGCCGCTGGCGCATCAGCGCGCCCTGGATCCGGGTGGACACGACGGCCAGCGTGGCCTGATGTACCGCCGGCAGTGCCGCCCAGCGCGCATCGAAGCCGGGCAGGGCGCGCGCCAGCAACTCGGGCGCGCCGGCAAAGGCGATCTCGTTGCCGCCTTCGTCCGATTCGACCGAGATCAGGCCGCCAGGAAAGACCCGTTCGATGCGCCCGAGCACGTCCTTGGTCTGCTGGGTGTCGGCCTGCACATTGGCCACAAGCAAGCCGTTGTCACTCAGGGCGGCGCGGCAGCGGCGGTAGAAGGCGGGTGAGCACAGCGCGGGCGGCAGCCCGTCGCCGGTGAAGCCGTCGACCAGGATGAGGTCGTAGCGGTGCCGGGGCTGCTGCAGGAAGGCGGCGCCATCCGCGCAGACGATGCGCAGGCGTTCGCTGTCGGAGGGAATATGGAAATCCTGGCGCAGGTCGATCACCTGTTGGTTGATCTCGACCGCGGTCAGGTCGGCCTGGGGCAGGTGTTCGTGCAGGTACTTGAGCATCGAGCCGCCGCCCAGGCCGATCATCAGCACGCTGGCCGGTGCGGGCTGCTGAAGCAGCAAGAAGCCCATCATCGACCGGGTGTAGTCGAGGATGAGTTCACCGGGGGCATCCAGGCGCATGCAACTCTGGATGAGGGAGGTCTCGAAACTCAGGGAGACGGTCTGGCTGTTGGTGTGCAGACGGGGCAGGGCGGACGAAGCGGACGGGGCGGACATGTGCGAAGTCTCGCACGCCGCCCGTCTTTGGCCCTCGGGTGGGCCTCAAGTGGTGCTCAGCAGCGTGCGTTTCTTGACTGCTGCGCACGACGCCGCATCCAGCCCACCAGCCCCACGCCAGCCAGGCCCAGCACCACGGCGCCCGGCTCGGGCACCGCGCTCACATTGATGTTGTCGACGTTGAAAGACCCCGGGCCGCCCCCACCGATGTCGATGGTCAGCCGGTCGATCAGGGGCTGCGAGGTGCCGATGGTGATGAAGCCCGTGGTGGTGCCTTGCGAGGTGGCGACCGAAAAGACCTGCTCGGTGCCGATCCAGCCGGCGATCTCATAACCGATGGAGCTGTTGAAAACGGACAGGTCCACGGAATTGAAATAGAACTGCAGGCCTTCATCATGCGTGATCTCCAGCGAGCCGAAGGGTGGCTCCGTCAGGTCGGACACATAGACGCTGGGGATCGGGTTGCCGGACACGTGGCCTTCCTTCCAGGCGCCAAACCGGGGTGTGACGGTGAAGCCGGCCTCGGAGTAGGGCGCCAGCGGATCGGCGATTTCGCCAGACAGCCCGCTGAAGGTGATGACCTCGGCAGAGGCGGTGCTTGCGCAGGCCCATAGGGCGGCGGCGCAAGCGGCCACGCTGGCGGCGCGGCGCAATGGGTAGCGTGAGGGATGGCGTTTCATGGAAATCCTTTCGGGGATGGACGACTGCGGGGGTGCCCGCCGCAAGGGTGGGCCGGATGCAGGGACCGACGGCTACAGCGTCCCCGGTGGCGGCACGTGAGGGCCCAATGAGCCCGGGTGTGCAGCGCGCCAGTTTTGGGGCTGGCCGCGCTCGGGGCAATGCCTAGGCTTAGGGGTGCGGTGCGGATGCATACGCCATGTGGCGTATTCCTGGATGAGGGCGAGCGCGTGGCGGTCGGCGCCGCCGACGGAG